>DCGS01000096.1:0-6605 GCA_002314645.1 Ruminococcaceae bacterium UBA1772 | reverse complement strand
AATAACCTTCTGCTGTAAGACGAAGCCTGTTGCATGAATCGCAGAAACAGTGACTCATTGCACTTATGAAACCTACTGTGCCCGAAAAGTCTTCTATTTTGTAATATGTTGCAGGACCGCGTCCATGAGTTTCATAGTCTGGAACCATTTTTCCATATTTGGCTTCTATCATTTCTATGATTTCATCTGATGGAACCATTTTTTCAAAGTCATTTTTGCCTACAGGCATATATTCTATGAAACGGACACTAATAGGTTTTTCCTTTGCTAGGGAAACAAGGTCTAAAAAGTCCTCGTCATTTACACCCTTCATGGCAACGCAGTTTATTTTTGTGTTAATTCCGTTTTCCACACAAAGATCTATTGCCTCTAAAACTTTTTCAAGACCAGGTCGTCTAGTTATCTTTTCAAACTTCTCTGGATTTAATGTGTCTAGGCTTATGTTTATATTCTTTATTCCAGCAGCTTTTATTCCTTCAAATTTTTCAGGAAGAGCAATTGCATTTGTTGTAATTCCTATTTCCGTAATTCCAGGAAGGTCGTGCATTTCCTTTGCAAGAGACTCAATTCCACGACGAACAAGTGGCTCACCGCCAGTTAGTCTAATTGATGTAATACCAAGTTCTGAAAAAAGTTTAGCAAGGCGAAGTGTCTCTTCATAGGACAAAATGTCTGTGTGTGAAAGGGCCTCAACACCTTCCTCAGGCATACAATATACACATCTTAAATTGCACCTATCTGTAACTGAAATTCTAAGATAGTCTATTGTGCGTCCAAATTCATCTAACATTATTTCGCCTCCTAAATATACGCCATATTGTACCATACTATTATATTCTTTTCAATTATATGTAGGACCATATATTTCGGTACGAAATATTGACAACAGGTCTTATTATTTGGTAAGATTTTCGGCGTAAAACAGAACATAAAAACACCTAATTTCGAATTTATTAACCTTAGTCTCTTGATATGGTTGTAAATCAGGGTTTTACTGGAAACGGTATTGCCTCCCATTATGGAAAGGAATTGGTCTAGTATATAGTATTTTAGACATGAGTATTCCTTTGGGTGTACTCATGTTTTGTTTTTATATTTTAAAAAAGGAGATTTTAACATGAAAAAAATCGCAAAACTCGTAGCTCTTGTTATGGCTCTTGTTATGGCTCTTTCTCTTGCTGCTTGCTCAAAGGCTCCAGCTGCAGATGACGAGACAACAACAGCTCCAACAGAAGCAAAGAAACTCGGCCTTGAAATTCTCATGGAAGAAGACGAAGGTCTCATCAACAACTACACAGCAATTGCTGTAAACCCAGATGCTAAGTGGGTTGACGCTGACGGAAACGCAGTTTCAGACGTTAAGATCAACACAGCAGGTGCTGACGCATTCATCAACTGGCTCCTTTCAGAAGAAGGTCTCAAGGCTTGTGGAGAATACGGCACAGAAAAGTTTGGTGTAAACCTCTTCACAGTTAAAGATGACGCTCCAAAGTCAACTAAAGAAATCCAGAAGGCTACTGATGAAACAAAGACAATCCGTCTTTCAACAACAACATCAGTTAAGGACTCTGGTCTTCTTGATACAATCCTTCCAATGTTTGAAAACGCTTACGGTTACAAGGTAGAAGTTACATCTGCTGGTACTGGTAAGGCTATTGCAAACGCAAAGATGGGTAATGCCGACCTTATCCTCGTTCACGCTAAGGCTTCAGAAGAAGAATTCGTTACTGACGGATTTGCTAGAATCATCGACGGTATGACAGCTGAAAGACTTACATTCATGTACAACTACTTTGTACTTGTAGGACCTGCTGCTGACCCAGCTGGCGTTAAGACTGCTTCAGACGTAAACGATGCATTCGCTAAGATTGCTGACGGAAAGTACAAGTTCGTTTCACGTGGTGACGAGTCTGGTACACATAAGGCTGAAATCAAGCACTGGCCAGAAGCTCTCGGCATTACAACAGATGCTGAATCTGCAAAGGATTACACAGATTGGTACGTATCAGCTAACGCTGGTATGGGCGCTTGCATTAAGATGGCTGATGAAATGGGTGCTTACCTCTTCACAGATAAGGCTACATACCTCACAGCTTCAAAGAACTATGACGAGTTCCTTGCAGGTCTTGACAAATAATCTAAAATTTAACATCATATTCTTATGCAGAACATTATTGAAAAAGCCATAGAGCTTATGCTTTCACATGATAGCATGCTTCAAAACATAATAAGTGTTACATTAAGAATGTGCTTTTCAAGTTCCATTGTGGCACTCCTTCTAGGAGTGCCACTTGGGGCTTTTTTGTCATTGGCAAAATTCCCTGGTAAAAAAGGACTTATAGTCCTAAACAGAACCCTTATGGGTATGCCACCAGTAGTATGTGGTCTTATCTGTTACATATTGTTCTCTGGGGTTGGTCCGCTTAGACATTTAGAACTTCTTTACACTGTTTCAGGTATGGTAATTGCACAGGTAATTCTCATTACCCCTATTGTTGCCGCAAACACAGAAACCTTCCTTTCAAGCATGGCTCCAGACATTCTTGAAACAACAAAGGGCCTTGGACTTTCAAGATGGAAAACTATGACCCTTACTCTTACTGAATGTAAATATCAAATTCTTTCAACCTACCTTGTTGGCTTTGCAAGATCTATTGCAGAAGTTGGTGCTGTATCTATGGTAGGTGGCGCCATTGTGTATAAGACAAACGTAATGACAACCGCCATTATGAACTACACAAGTCGTGGAGACTTCACAAGAGCAATGTCTCTTGGTATCATTCTCATGCTCATTTCCTTACTCGTGAACATAATTGTTCATGTTTTCTCAGAAAGGGTGGCTGAAAAATGATAGTTAAAAACTTGAAAAAAATGTACGGTGAAAAAACCGTACTAAATATAAATGAATTCTCATTTGAGCCAGGAAAAATATATGCAATTATTGGTGCAAACGGCTCAGGAAAATCAACATTCCTAAAAGTAATTGCAGGCACACTTAAACCAAGTGAAAAGCCAGAAGTAATCTTGGAAAACAAAACACTTGCATACATGCCACAAAAAAATTACGCCTTCAAAACAACCGTTTTAAAGAACGTAATGCTTACAGCTAAAAACAAGGCAGAAGACTTAAATCTTGCAAAAGAATATCTTTCTGAAATGAAAATTGACCACCTAATGAATCAAAACGCCTCAAAACTCTCTGGTGGTGAAACTGCAAGAATGGCGCTTTGCCGCATTTTCCTTTCAGGCTCAGATATCATCCTTCTTGACGAGCCAACAGCAGCCATGGATATTGAATCCACACTTCTGTCAGAGGCCCTTATTAAGAAATACAAGAAAAAAACAAACGCAACCATAATTATGGTTACGCACTCAGTTAATCAAGCAAGACGCCTTGCTGATGAAGTAATATTTATGAAAGACGGTAAAATACTTGAAAGTGGAAGTTCAGAAGAAATTCTAAACTCACCTACAAAACCAGAAACAAAAGAATTTCTTGAATTCTTCAGTTCGGAAATATAAAAGCAGGACTCAAACGAGTCCTGCTTTTTCTTATTTCATATTATAAAACTCATAAATTGCTCTATATGCCATATAGACATCTGTTTTAGCAACAACTTCAAATGGTGCGTGCATTGAAAGAACTGGAACACCAAGGTCAACTACGTCAACATTGAGAGCTGCAATATACATTGCAACTGTTCCGCCGCCACCAGCGTCAACCTTACCAAGTTCGCCTGTCTGCCAAATTACATTGTTTGAATCAAGGAGATTTCTAATTTTGCCCATGAATTCAGCACTTGCGTCAGATGTTGAAGATTTACCTCTAGCACCTGTGTACTTTGTAATTACAACACCCTTGTTAATAAAGCTTGCATTCTTTCTTTCCATTACATCTGGGAATGTTGGATCATATGCAGCGTTTACGTCTGCAGAAAGACATTCACTCTTTGAAAGAACATCTCTTCCGTTTGCTCCAAACATTTCAGCAATATCATAAATAAAATACTTAAGATATGAAGAATTAAGGCCTGTGTTACCTTCCGAACCAATTTCTTCCTTATCTGTAAGAACTGTAACTACAGTGTACTTTGGATTCTTAACGTCAAAAGCAGCTCTTGCAGCAGGATATGCACAAACCTTGTCGTCATGACCATAAGCACCAATCATACTTCTGTCAAAGCCAATGTCGGTAGCTCTAAATGCCGGAACAATTTCAAGTTCAGCTGACTGGAAGTCCTTTTCAACAATTCCGTATTTCTCATTGAGAATTTTTAGAATGTTAAGCTTAACAAGTTCAGAGCCCTTGTCATCCTTGAATGGACGGCTACCAATGAGAAGATTGAGTTCCTCTCCCTTTACGCCTTCACCAAGAGTTCTCTTTTCTTGCTCTCTTGCAAGGTGTGGAAGAAGGTCAGTTACAACAAACTGTGGGTCGGCTGGATCTTCACCAATATTTACTGTTACAGAGGTTCCATCGCCCTTAACTACTACACCATGAAGTGAAAGAGGAATGGCTGTCCACTGATACTTCTTAATTCCACCATAGTAATGAGTCTTGAAAAGTGCAATTTCCTCTGACTCATAGAGTGGGTTTGGCTTAAGGTCAAGTCTTGGAGAATCAATGTGAGCGGCAGCAAGCTTTACGCCCTCGCTTATATCATTCTGGCCGAATACGCAGAGGATTATGCACTTGTCTCTGTTAATTCTATATACCTTGTCCCCAGCCTTATATTTCTTTGATTTGTCAAAAGGTGTGAAGCCATTCTTTTCAGCTTCTGTCTTCATAAAGCATGTAACTTCACGCTCTGTCTTTGCAGCATTCATGAAGTCCTCATAGTCCTTGCAAAAAGCGTCTGACTTCTTAATTTCGTCATCTGACATTTCTTTGTATGCATTCTTTGGTTCATAGCAAAGCTTCTCTTTTAAAAGCTCAGCCTCTGTCTTCTTGTCAGCCATTTTTATTCCTCCATTAATCATAAAGATTTGTATATATGTTTACAGCGCGATTCACTTTAAATACATAATGGTCAGTTGCCACTATTGGAATGGTGTCTAAAGTTTTTCCATCAGAAGATATTTCAGGATTTTTAAGCCAGGCGTTTACTTGTCCACGACCCGCGTGGTATGCCGCAATTGCTGTGTCCGTATTTTCAAACTCTTTTAAAAGCATTGAAATGAAAAACGCACCATATTTAATTGAAACCTCAGGATTCTTCAAATCCTCGAATTCATATTTTTCTCCAGTTTTTGTCTGGAGCCAATTAAATGTGTCCTCTGTAATTTGTGTAAGACCTAAAGCACCCGCTCCAGAACGAGCATTCTCATCAAATCCGCTTTCTGTTTTAATGATTGCGAACAATAAGTTTTCTGGAACACCATACTCAGACGAGTATTTAACAACTAAATCCTCATACTTTTTCGGGTGCAATTCCTTTATTACTATTTTGCTCACAACTGCTGAAAGTATGCCAATAGTTAATACACAAATGAGAACAATAAATATCTTTTTTCTCATTATTGAACCTTTTCTCCACTTATTTTTTCTTCAATTAATCTTGCTGTGTAAAGTACTTGTTTCTTAAGATCATCAGTATTGTCTTCATTTACAATTACAACGTCACAATTCTGTCTAAAGAATGAATCATCAAGCTGAACCTTCATACGTCTTTGAGCGGCTTCAGAAGAAATGCCATCTCTTTCCATAATTCTTTTCATTCTTGTCTCTGGCGATGCAGTAACTGAAATAATAAAATTGCATTTCTTGTCGAGACCACTTTCAAAAAGCTGTGGGGCATCAAGAATTACAGCCTCATAGCCATTAAAGAATTCACCCTGAACCTTCTTCATAATGAGTCGAACAATTTCAGGATGTGTAAGCTGATTTAAAACTGATGTGTTTTGTGCAGAACTAAATGCGCGTTCTGCTAGAAGTTTTCTATTTAAAGTGCCATCCTCAAATAAAACATCTTCACCAAATGTATCCGCAATCTGCTTTAAAACAGGTGAACCCTTTTCCAAAACGAGCGATGCAATTTTGTCTGCATCTATTACAGCGTAACCATATTTTTTTAGCATTTCGCCAACTGTTGATTTTCCCGCACCAGTTGTACCTGTAAGGCCAACTACTATTGCTCTTCTCATATTAAACCTCGTTTATAACTTAATAATTCTATGTTCTGCAGAACGAAGAAGGCGATTCATAACCGCAAGACCTACTCCGTCATATTCTGGAGAATGAACAAAAACCTTTTTTGCTCCTAGTTCATCAAACTCACGAAGTGCTGCAAAAAGCTTGCTTGCATGAGCCATATCATCATCTTTTTCTCCAAAAGAAATTTTTTCACAATTAAGGAATGCCTCATCCTCAGAAAAAGCAAGAGCAAATACTCCAGATTCTTTTTCTGATGCCGAGTTTACGTATTCGGCAAACGCCTTAGAACTACCCTCAACTATAAAAACCTCTGCGTTTGGAGAGTAGTGCTTGTACTTCATTCCAGGAGATGCGACTACCTCATTTTCTTCAAGTTCTGAAAGAACTGCTTTATCTATTTCAAGTTCCCCCAAAACATATTCAAGCTCATCTGGTGTTATACCACCTGGTC
>DCGS01000012.1:11299-11569 GCA_002314645.1 Ruminococcaceae bacterium UBA1772 | reverse complement strand
TAACTCCTGTACCAGGAGCAGCAGGTTTAAGTAATACTACGCCTGCTCCAAACTTACCAGTAACCTCATGAGGGATTGTTGTACCCTTAAGTGAAACTTTAATTAAGTTCTTCTTAGCGTCTTCAATACCTTTACGGATTGCATCTGGAACTTCGCCTGACTTACCAAGGCCAAATCCAACAATACCGTTGCCATCTCCGACAACTACGAGAGCAGCAAATTTAAAGATACGTCCGCCTTTAACTGTCTTAGATACACGGTTAATGGCAA
>DCGS01000012.1:0-11264 GCA_002314645.1 Ruminococcaceae bacterium UBA1772 | reverse complement strand
GATGCATCAATCTTAGCCAAAAGTATTCCTCCTTACTTTTTAATCAGAACTTAAGTCCACCCTCACGGGCACCTTCTGCAAGTTCCTGTACGCGACCATGGTATACATATCCGCCACGATCAAAAACAACTTCTGTAATATTCTTTTTAGCTGCACGTTCAGCAAGAATCTTACCTACTTCTCTTGCTGCGTCTTTGTTGCCGCCGTAGTTCTTGAAACTCTTCTCGGCTGTTGATGCTGAAACAAGTGTAACACCTGCTACGTCATCGATAACCTGAGCATAGATGTGTTCAAGTGAGCGGTAAACGCTAAGACGTGGGCGCTGAGCTGTACCGGAAATTTTTCCACGTACTCTCTTATGACGCTTAAGACGTGCTTTATTGCTATCTGCCTTATTAACCATAACGATTCACTCCTTTTATTATTTACCGCCTTTACCGGCTTTACCTTCTTTACGACGGATGTGTTCGTCAGCATACTTAATACCCTTGCCCTTGTATGGCTCTGGTGGACGCTTTTCGCGAATTTCAGCTGCGAACTGACCAACCTTCTGCTTGTCTGCACCAGAAATAACAACCTTGTTAGGACCTGGTACGTCAATGTTGATTCCTTCAGGAGCAGTCATGATAACCTGGTGTGAATAACCAATGTTAAGAACAAGGTCATTGCCCTGCTTCTGAGCACGGTAACCTACACCGTTAACTTCGAGTTCCTTCTGGAAACCGTTTGTTACACCCTCAACCATGTTAGCAATGAGTGTACGTGTAAGACCGTGAAGAGATCTGTTTTCTTTATTGTCATTAGGACGAGTAACAGTGATTTCAGCACCGTTAACTTCAACCTTCATGTTTTGGTGCACTGTTCTAGTAAGTGTTCCCTTAGGACCCTTTACAGAAACAGTGTTACCGTCAAGTTTAACTTCAACGCCAGCCGGAATGGCAATTGGCATTCTGCCTATACGAGACATATTACTGTTCCTCCTTACCAGATGAATGCGAGAACTTCGCCGCCAACGTTCTGCTTGCGAGCCTCTTTGTCTGTCATAATACCCTTGTTTGTTGAAAGGATGGCAATACCAAGACCCTTCATAACTTTAGGCATATTTTCACAATCAGTGTAAATACGGAGACCTGGCTTAGATACTCTCTTGAGGCCTGTAATTACCTGAGATTTATTAGGACCATACTTAAGTACGATTTCAATCATACCCTGCTTACCGTCTTCTTCAACAGTGAAGCTTTTGATGTACCCTTCATCAACAAGAATCTGAGCAATAGCCTTCTTCATGTTAGATGCGGGAATTTTAACTGTATCATGTTTAGCTGCATTAGCATTTCTAATTCTTGTGAGCATATCTGCTACTGAATCTGTGATTTGCATTTGCGTTCCCTCCTTTGTTATTGCTCAAAAATTACCAACTTGCCTTCTTAACGCCAGGAATCTGACCCTTGTGAGCAAGTTCTCTAAAGCAAATACGGCATACTCCATACTTTCTAAGGTAGGCATGTGGTCTACCGCAGATTTTGCATCTGTTGTACTGTCTTGTTGAATACTTAGCAGGCTTCTGCTGCTTCATTTTCATCGCTGTCTTAGCCACAATTTACCCCTCCTTATTTAGCAAATGGAGCACCCATGAGACTGAGTAACTCTCTTGCTTCTTCGTCTGTGTTTGCTGTAGTAATGAAGCTGATGTCCATACCACGAATTGCGTCAATCTTATCATATTCAATTTCAGGGAAGATAAGCTGCTCTTTGATACCCATTGAGTAGTTTCCTCTACCGTCAAATGAATTTGGATTAATTCCTCTGAAGTCTCTAACTCTTGGAAGTGCAAGGTTGTAGAATCTATCAAGGAATTCATACATTCTGTCGCCACGAAGTGTAACCTTAACGCCGATTACCATGCCCTCACGGAGCTTGAAGTTAGCAACTGATTTCTTAGCCTTACAAAGAACTGGCTTCTGACCAGTAATGATTGAAAGGTCGTTTACGATTGAATCGATAACCTTTGAGTTATCTTTAGCTTCACCGCAACCTACGTTGATAACGATCTTATCAAGCTTTGGGATCTGCATTACACTCTTGTACTCGAATTTCTTCATAAGAGCAGGGGCAACTTCGTTTTTATACATTTCTTTAAGTCTAGCCATGTTAAATTGTCCCCTCCTTATTCAAACTTAGCGCCGCACTTTTTGCAAACGCGTTTCTTATCTTTACCTGTGCCTTCATGACCAACACGTGTAGCCTTGCCACACTTTGGACATACAAGCTGAACCTTATCTGCATAGAGAGCGCTCTCTGCTTTAATAAGTCCGCCAGCTTCGCCCATTTTACGAGGCTTAACATGCTTTGTGATGATGTTGATGCCCTCAACGATAACCTTGCCCTCTTCTGGAGCAACCTGAAGTACTTTACCCTTCTGGCCGTGGTACTTACCATTGATTACGATAACTTCATCGCCTGTCTTTACGTGAACTTTATTCATAATTCTGCGCACCCCCTAATTAGAGTACTTCTGGAGCAAGGCTCAAGATCTTTGTGAATTCTTTCTCACGAAGCTCTCTAGCTACTGGTCCAAAAATACGTGTTCCTCTTGGGTTCTTATCATCTCTAATAATAACAGCTGCGTTTTCATCGAAACGGATGTAAGTACCGTCTTCACGACGAACACCACTTACAGTTCTAACTACAACTGCCTTAACTACTTCACCCTTTTTAACAGCTCCGCCGGGTGTTGCTTTCTTAACAGAAGCAACTATAACGTCGCCTATATTGGCATACCTCCTGCCGGTACCTCCAAGTACACGAATACACATGATTTCTTTTGCACCTGAGTTGTCGGCAACCTTGAGGTAACTCTGTTGCTGTATCACAGTGGTTCCCTCCTTAATTACTTAGCCTTTTCAATAATTTCAACTACGCGCCATCTCTTATCTTTTGAAAGAGGACGTGTTTCCATCAAGAGGACCTTATCTCCAACATGACACTCGTTGTTTTCATCGTGTGCCTTGATTTTTACTGTACGGTTAACGATCTTCTTGTAAAGTGGATGCTTAACTCTGTCTTTAACTGTAACAACTACAGTTTTGTCCATCTTATCTGATGATACAAGTCCGACCTGAGTCTTTCTAAGATTTCTTTCGCTCATATCTTACAATCCTCTCTTTCCTTAAGCGTCTGTGCCGTGAAGTTCAATATCACGCTGAATTGTCTTAATTCTTGCAATATCTTTCTTAACAGCACTAATGCGCATTGGGTTTTCGAGCTGATTGATAGCCTGCTGGAAACGAAGCTTGAAAAGTTCGTCCTTAAGCTCAAGAAGCTTAGCATCAAGCTCGGAGGCGGACAGTTTCTTAAGTTCGTTTGCTTTCATTACTGCTCACCTTCCTGTTCTTTCTTAGTAATAAATTTGCACTTAACTGGGAGCTTGTTAGCTGCAAGACGCATAGCCTCACGAGCAAGTTCTTCGTCAACGCCAGCAATTTCAAACATTACTCTGCCTGGCTTAACTACTGCTACCCAATATTCAGGTGCGCCCTTACCTTTACCCATTCGAGTTTCGAGTGGTTTCTTAGTAACTGGCTTATCAGGGAAGATTTTAATCCAAACCTGGCCGCCACGCTTAATGTAACGTGTCATTGCAATACGTGCTGCCTCAATCTGGTTTGCAGTGATCCAAGCTGGCTCAAGAGCCACAAGACCGAAATCACCGTATGTTACTTTGCTGCCGCGAGTAGCAGTACCAGTCATACGACCTCTGTGCTGTCTTCTGTACTTTACTCTCTTTGGTAATAACATTACTTAGCTCCCCCTTCCTTCTTATTTCCTGCCTTACGTGTGTCGTGGAGTACTTCACCTTTGTAGATCCATACCTTTACACCAATACGACCGTAAGTTGTATCTGCTTCAGCAAAGCCGTAATCAATATCAGCTCTGATTGTCTGAAGTGGAATAGTTCCTTCATGATAGCTCTCTGAACGAGCGATTTCTGCACCGCCAAGACGACCAGAAACCTGAGCCTTAATACCCCTAGCACCGAGTCTCATTGTTCTGCCAATAGCAAGCTTTAAAGCACGTCTATAAGATACACGCTTTTCAAGCTGAGCAGCAATGTTCTCTGCTACAAGCTGAGCATCGAGGTCTGGCTGCTTGATTTCAATTATGTTAAGAGAAACTTCTTTACCAAGCTTCTTCTCACAAACTGCCTTGAGCTTCTCAATTTCAGCGCCGCCGCGTCCAATAACCATACCTGGCTTTGCGCAGTGGATGTTGATACGAACACGCTTAGCGTCACGTTCAATCTCTACTTTTGGAACGCCTGCACTTTTGAGGGTCTTAAGAAGGTACTGTCTGATTTTGTAATCTTCAACGAGAGTTTCACCGAAAGTACTCGAATTTGAATACCAACGAGATTCCCAATCTTTAATAACACCGATACGAAGACCGGTTGGGTTAGCTTTCTGTCCCATTGTTCTACCTCCTCCTTAATTATTCTGCTTCCTTAAGTACAAGAGTGATGTGCGATGTCTTCTTGTTGATTCTATACGCACGACCCTTGGACATAGGTCTAATTCTCTTAAGTGTTGGACCCTGACTTACTGAGCACTCTGCTACATAAAGTCTTGATGTGTCCATATCTTTGTTTTCAGCATTTGCAATGGCTGACTTGAGTAACTTCTCAAGTACTTCACAAGCAGACTTTGGTGTGTGCTTGAGAATAGCCATGGCTTTGTCAACCGGCTGATTTCTGATAAGGTCAAGAACAATTTTAACCTTACGAGGTGCAATTCTTACGAATGTTACCTTAGCTGTTGCTTCCATTGTGTACACACTCCTTTGTCCGATTATTTACCAGTCTTTGAACCTGCATGACCTTTGAAGGTACGTGTAGGTGCAAATTCGCCTAACTTGTGTCCTACCATGTCCTCTGTAACATATACAGGAACGTGCTTACGTCCATCGTGAACAGCGAAGGTATGACCAACGAAATCAGGGAAGATTGTTGAAGAACGGCTCCAAGTCTTAAGAACGATTTTTTCGCCATTCTCGTTCATTTTCTGAACTCTTGCGAGCAACTTAGGTTGTACGTAAGGGCCCTTTTTTAAACTTCTACTCATTATTCATAACTCCTTTCACGATTATTTGCCGTTGCGGCGTCTTACGATCATCTTGTTAGACTGCTTCTTCTTATTACGTGTCTTGTAACCAAGAGCAGGCTTGCCCCAAGGTGTTACAGGGCCTGGACGACCGATAGGTGATTTACCTTCACCACCACCGTGAGGGTGATCATTAGGGTTCATTACAGAACCACGAACTGTTGGTCTGATGCCCATGTGACGTGTACGACCAGCCTTACCGATCTTAACGTTTTCATGGTCTGTGTTTCCTACCTGACCAATTGTAGCCATGCAAGAAATTGGTACATTACGAAGTTCACCTGAAGGTAAACGAAGAAGAGCATAAACGCCTTCCTTAGCCATAAGCTGAGCAGCGTTACCAGCTGAACGAGCAAGCTGTGCGCCTCTACCTGGGTAGAGCTCAACGTTATGAATGAATGTACCTGTTGGGATATTAGCGAGTGGTAAAGCGTTACCTGGCTTAATGTCAGCGTTTACGCCTGACTCAACCTTGTCGCCAACCTTAAGTCCAACTGGAGCAATGATGTAGCTCTTTGTGCCATCCTCGTACTGGATGAGAGCAATGTGAGCTGAACGGTTAGGATCATACTCGAGTGTCATTACTGTAGCTGGCATATCGAACTTATTTCTCTTAAAGTCGATGATACGATATTTTTTACGGTTTCCGCCACCACGGTGACGAACTGTGATTCTACCATAACTGTTACGGCCTGCCTTCTTGTTAAGAGGAGCAAGTAAGCTTCTCTCAGGAGCAACCTTTGACAGTTCGGAGTAATCTGTAACGGACATGTTTCTTGTACCGTTTGTCATTGGCTTTATATTTCTAATTGCCACTTTGATTCACACTCCTCTTTAGATTACATCATACCGTCGAAGAACTCGATTGTGTTAGAGTCTTCAGTGAGAGTTACAATAGCCTTCTTCCAAGAAGCTGTGTAACCTTCGAAACGGCCCTGACGGCGAAGCTTGCCGCGTACTGATAATGTGTTTACTTTAGCTACCTTTACATCAAAGAGCTCTTCAACAGCCTTAGCAATTTCAATCTTGTTTGCATCCTTAGCAACCTTGAATGTGTACTTCTTAAGGCCTGTGTTCTGCATACTCTCTTCTGTGATGATTGGGCGGAGGATAATGTCCTGTGCTAACTTACTCATGCATATACCTCCTCAATTTTAGCAACTGCATCCTTAAGAACGATCATCTTATTGCAGTTGATGATGTCATAAACGTTTAATGTGTTAACGAGTGTAACCTTTACGCCAGGAATGTTTCTAGCACTCTTGTAGATTACGTCGTCCTTCTCTGGGAGAACAATAAGAGTCTTCTTAGCGTTTCCAAGAGCCTCAAGAACCTTAACAATTTCCTTTGTCTTGATTTCCTTGAGTGCAAGGCTGTCGAGTACTGTAATTTCCTCTGTAGCAACCTTATCTGAAAGAGCAGACTTCATAGCAAGTCTTCTTACCTTCTTGTTTACATCAAAGCCATATGAACGTGGCTTTGGTCCAAGAGCAATACCACCGTGTGTCCACTGTGGTGAACGTGTAGAACCCTGTCTAGCACGGCCTGTGCCCTTCTGTCTCCAAGGCTTCTTACCGCCGCCTCTTACTTCTGAACGAGTGAGAGTTGACTGTGTGCCCTGACGCTGATTAGCGAGGTAGTTTACAACTACAAGATGAACAGCAGACATATTAGGAGTGATACCAAAGATGTCTTCGTTCAAATCAATTGTGCCAACCTTCTTACCGGTTGTATTAAGTACTGATACGCTAGGCATTTTTTATCTCTCCTTCCTTATGCTTTCTTTACGCTGTCTTTTAAAACAACGATTCCACCGCGTGGACCAGGGATTGCACCCTTGATTGCGATGAGGTTGTTTTCGGCATCTACCTTAACAACGTCTAAGTTCTGAATTGTAACGCGCTCTGCACCAAGGTGACCAGCGAGTTTCTTTCCTTTGAATACTCTTGATGGATCTGAACAAGCACCAAGTGAACCTGCGTGTCTTGCTACAGGACCTGTACCATGAGTTTCCTTAAGACGAGAGAAGTTCCAACGCTTGATTGCGCCAGCTGTTCCCTTACCTTTACTTGTACCAACAACATCAATCTTGTCGCCTGGAACAAATGTGTCAGCCTTTACGATGTCTCCAACGTTTGCTGCTGAGCAATCATCAAATCTGAATTCACGAAGAACCTTCTTTGGTGCTACATCAGCCTTTGCGAAGTGACCCTTCATTGGCTTGTTTACTCTCTGTACTTTAACATCACCGAAGCCAAGCTGAACAGCGTCATAACCGTCGTTCTCAACTGTCTTCTTCATTGTTACAGTACATGGACCTGCTTCAATGACTGTTACAGGGATTACATTTCCCTTCTCGTCAAAGAGCTGTGTCATACCGATTTTCTTTCCGATAAGACCTTTCTGCATATTAACCTTTCCTCCTTTGGTTATTGGTTGGCCTTTTGCCAACATGACCCTTCTGTCGTTGAACTTCTAGAAATTAGAGCTTAATTTCAATTTCAACGCCAGCTGGAAGCTCAAGACCTGTCAGAGCTTCAACAGTCTTGTTTGAAGGTCTGAGAATGTCGATGAGTCTTTTGTGTGTGCGCTGCTCAAACTGCTCACGGCTATCCTTGTACTTGTGTACAGCACGAAGAATAGTAACAACTTCCTTTTCTGTAGGAAGTGGAACAGGACCTGAAACCTTAGCACCTGTGCGCTTAGCTGTCTCTACGATCTTCTCAGCTGCACTGTCTACAAGGTTGTGGTCGTAACCTTTGAGTCTGATTCTGATTTTTTCTTTTACTGCCATTGTTAGTCCTCCTAAAATTAATGGCGGGCTCGTCGTTTTATACACACCGCCGGGCGTTTCCCTTATTAGTATTTAAAAAACCTGGAAAACGTGGTTGTTCCCGGGTGGCAAAACGACATAATTAGTTTCGCCCGGTTTAAAATCGGACATACTCCGCGGAAATTTCCCGTCGCCTAGGACGGCCACCTCCCGCATCAACGCATATCTTACGTGGTTTTAGGGCATAACATCCCCGTATTTCACGTGCCCTAGTATAATAACACATCAATTTGTGCAGGTCAACAATTTTTTAATAAAAAATTCGTAATTTTTACCAAACTTTTTAAAGCATTCTGACAATAAAAAATCCACACCCAAAATGTATGGTTTTGGGTGCGGAAATACACAAAATATGCTATTTTTTATTATTTTTCTTTCAAACCGATTATTGCTGTAATTGAAAAACGTGGAGTGAATACTCCGTTTTCACTGTAGCTTACGCCTATTTTTCTTCCAGAATCCAAAATTGCTGTGAAATCAGATTCAGTTCCCTGTGGTAAATCTCCATAAAGAGGAGAGAATCTAAATGTAATTTGATATTCTGGGAATCTTGAAGCAATGTCCTCTTCTACAAGGTCACAGTATTCTTCAAGTGCTGCGGCTGCAAGACAGTCAAGTATTACTGCTCGTTCAATATCTTCACGACCGGCAAGAGATATTAAAAGATCTATATCATCTGAAAGGGTTGCGCAGAAAAGTGCAGCTTTGCTGCAGTAGTAAAGTTCTCTTGAGATCTTCTCCCCTGGAAGAAGGAGGTCACAGTCTTTTAAGCTTACCTTTCCGTCCGCCTTGTCAAGATCAAATGCCTTGCACATATATCTTGGATGAATGTTTGAAAGTAGCTCAAGTTCTAAAGCGTCAATCTTCTCCATGAGTTCTGGACCAATTAATTCAGCCTCATAGCCTAGAAACTTTAAAACCGTTTTGCGATTTATTGCCGCCAATTTCTTCACAGGAATTCCCCCTATCAATTACACCATTAATTATATCAAAGTAAAAAAACAATGTAAATTATTCAAATAAACAGTAAAGCCTTAAATAAATTAGCAAATATGACATCTGCACTTGTCTATATTATAAAAGGTATATATAATATATATTATATTAATTAATAAATACTATGTATAGATAAATGGAGGCACCGTATGTCATCATCTCCACTTGCTGATAGACTTCGCCCTACCACCATAGATGATATGGTTGGACAAGAGCATTTGCTCGGCGAAGGCAAGGCTCTAAGAAATATAATTCTTTCTGGGAATATTCCAAATTTAATATTCTACGGACCATCTGGAATTGGAAAGACAACTCTTGCAAGCATAATTGCAAAACAGACAAATAAAAAGCTTTATAAGCTCAACGCTACAAACGCTTCCATATCTGACATAAAGGATATGGTGGCTCAGCTTGACACGTTCGTTGCTCCTAATGGAATACTTCTCTATTTAGACGAAATTCAGTACTTTAACAAGAAGCAACAGCAGTCCCTTCTTGAGTATTTAGAGAACGGACAAATAACAATGATTGCATCTACAACTGAAAATCCATATTTCTACGTTTACAATGCAGTTATAAGCCGTTGTTCTGTGTTTGAGTTTAAATCTGTAACGCCAGAAGAAATCAGCAAGGCTGTTCTTCGTGCGTTTAAGGTTTTAGGCGAAGAAAACGGCGTCCAGTATGAGGTTGACGACGCAGTCGTCAAAATGATTTCCCATGCATGTGGCGGAGACGTCAGAAAAGCAATCAACACAGTTGAGCTTTGCGTTATGTCGACGCCTGTAGGGGAATCACCTAGTGTGGAAATAGCAGAGCAGTTAGTTGGTCATTCCGCTATGAGGTACGACAAGGCAGGAGATGACCACTATGACATTGTATCCGCATATCAGAAATCTATGCGCGGGTCAGATCCGGATGCAGCACTTCACTACCTCTCCAGACTTCTTGAAGCTGGAGACATGCAAAGTGCAATTAGAAGACTTTTGGTTTGCGCATGTGAGGATGTAGGCCTTGCCTACCCTCAAATAATTCCAATAGTAAAAGCTGCATGTGACATTGCACTTCAAGTTGGATTGCCAGAAGCTCGCATCCCTTTAGCAGATGCTGTTGTACTAGTGGCAACAAGTCCAAAATCCAATTCGGCATATAATGCTCTCTATGCGGTAACTGCAGATATTCAAGCTGGAAACAGTGGACCTATTCCAAGACAGCTTCAAAACAAGCACTTTGACGGTGAAGACAATCAAAACAAGGGACAGTTCTACAAGTACCCACATGACTATCCAAACCACTGGTGCCAGCAGCAATATTTGCCTGACAGAATTGCCAAGAAAAAATACTATGAATTTGGCGACAACAAAATTGAACAGGCTGCAAAAGCATACTGGGATGCCATTAAAGGAAACTCATAATTTTAGAATACGTACCTACGTCATTTGCACGATGTCAATAGGGTTTGCAGACTTTTTTTATGGTAAAAAAATCCAATTATACAGACTGTATAATTAAAAAGTAAGCCATTGTTAAAAACTCGGTGGAAAATGTGAATAACTCAACGAATTTTTAACGTATTTTCGCACTTTTCCGCAATTTTCCGCCTTTTGTGGAGAAATTCACTATTGACAACCACTTCAATTACTAAACGTTAAAAGCGCTTTACAAGGCAAAAAAATAATAGCAAAATGCACATTTTCTATATCAATTTTTTGCATTTTTGCCACTCATTTTTTTGCAAAAATCTATTGACTATTAACGACGTTCATAAACCTCTCTAATGTAAAAAAACGAAGTGCTAAATTTTAAAAATTCGGCGAAATATACATAATTATTTTTTAACAAGGAAATAGCATGAAAACAGAAAACTCAAAATTCAAACTGTCCGTTCAGGGAGACAATTTAATATATGAAAATCCTAATATGCTTTCTTTGGATCTTACCCTTGATTGTGGACAATCGTTTAGATGGTCAAAGAATGACGACGGTCACTGGTGTGCGGTAGTTGGTTCAGATAATGGGAACATAAAGCCTTTATTTGCTGAACTGGAACAGAATGAATCGCTCGGCCCTATAACCTTCTATAACACCACAGAAGAAGAGTTCTTTAGCATATGGGTGCCATACCTTGACCTTGATAGGGACTACAGCAAAATTTGTGAAACCTTGTCTGCGGACCAGAACATTGAAGAGGCCATTCTTGAATTCCCAGGCATACACATACTAAACCAAGACCCATGGGAAACAATCTGTTCTTTTATTATTTCTCAGAACAACAACATTCC
>DCGS01000010.1:32364-42251 GCA_002314645.1 Ruminococcaceae bacterium UBA1772 | reverse complement strand
TCCAATTGAAGGCTATTCAATAGACGAAGCAGTAGTTTCATACGTTCCATCTGGCTCGGGCAATGAACCAGTTGTACTTACAGGTACAAACGGTCATTATGAAATTCCAGGCGTAGATGCTGACATGACTATCATGGTTTCAAACGTTAAGGATTTAATTGCACCAACAGGTACAATTAAGATTAAGCAGAGCGCATGGCAGAGCTTCATTAATACAATTACTTTTGGTCTCTTCTACAAAGAGGCACAAATAGTAACATTCACAGCAGAGGATATGGGCTCAGGTGTTGCAGACATTTACTACTTCAACACAACAAATGGTGAGTCATTAACTCTTGATGAAGTTAAGGCAATTCCTGCTGACATGTGGACAAGACTTGAAGGCACAAACAAGGTTGAGGTCATTTCTCCTGAAGATGAGCTTGTTGTATATGCAAAGCTCGTTGATAACGCAGGAAACGTTGGATACATTTCATCTGACGGACTTGTACTCGACACAACTGCTCCAGTAATTTCTGGTGCAGAAGATGGTGGCACATATGACGGTCCACTTACACTCACAGTTACAGACGACCATATGGACTTCGTTACTGTTGATGGTGTAAAAAGAACACTTTCTGCTGAAGGTACATTCTCAATTGCTGGACAGGCAGGTCCTGTAGAAGTAATTGCATATGACAAGGCAGACAACCAGACTAAAATTACTATTACTGTTAATGCATCAGCTGATGCAGATGACGGCAATGTAACAGAAGAGTTTAAGGTAGAGGGTAGTGCACCAAGCACAACTCTTTCAAATGAAGAAGGCTCAATAGACAACGCAGTTCTTTCAGATGCTGACAAGACTGCTGTTGACCAGGGTGAAGACATTAACATCAGAGTAGAAGTTAAGGACGAGACAGTCGTTCCAGATAGCGACAAGTCTATTGTTTCTGCTAATACAACTGATAAGGAAGTTTACAAGGTATTCGACATTTCTGTATTCAAGGATTACCTCATGAGAGGAAACTCACAGCAGGTAACACGTACAGACGGTGCCCTCACTTTCGTATTTGACATTCCTGAGGAATTACGTACAGCTCCAGAAGGATATGAACGTACATTCTTCGTTGGTAGAGTTCACGAAGGTGAATTCACATGGCTCAACGACAAAGACTCAAGTCTTTCAACTATTACAGTCGATTCAAACCTCTTCTCAACATATGTTTTGGCTTATAAGGATGCTCCTCTTGAAGTAGAGGTTGATGATCCTGACGAAACAACAACTACAACAACTCCAAACGAATCTGATGCAACAACTACAACAGCTCCAAATGGTAACGCTGACACAAACAACGGTGGTAGCGATTCAACTACAAAGGGAGAGCAGGTTGCAAACACAGATAGAGTTCTTACTGGAGACAATGCTCCAATTCTCTTTACAGCAATTCTTATTGTATTTGGTGTAAGTGGTGCAGTAGTATTCGGAAAGAAACGTCGTGAGGCAGGAAAGGCATAAAATAAAAGCCGGGTGCAATAGCACTCGGCTTTGTTTTTTTAGTTCTGTGAGAGTTCCTTATATATGTCACTCTTTTTTATGCCTGTCTGCTTTGCTGCCATTTTTGAAGCGTCGTTTACAGACATTCCAGCACCTACAAACTCTCTTGCAATTTCAACTGCATCTGAAAGAGATATTTCTTCTTTTCTTTCCTTTGGAGCGCCTTCAATTATGAGAACAAGCTCTCCTTTAAGATTATTAGACGGATAGTCCTCTACGGCCTTCTGTAAGGTCGTTCTAATGACTTCCTCGTGAATTTTAGTTAACTCTCTTACAATGGCTATATTGCGGTCTCCGAAGGCCTCATACATGTCCTTTAGTGTTTGTGAGAGCTTGTGTGGAGCTTCGTAGAAAATCATTGTACGGCGCTCTGATGCCACTTCCTTTAAATGTTCACGTCTAGAGGACTTGTTCACGCTTAAAAAGCCCTCGAAAGTGAACCTGCCTGAATCCATGCCAGAAATGGCAAGGGCAGTGGCAAAGGCCGTAGGGCCTGGAACAGAGACAACGGTAATGCCATTCTCATGGCAGTCGTTTACAAGTTCCATGCCAGGGTCTGAAATTGCTGGCATGCCTGCATCTGTTACAATGACGCAATTTTCACCGTTTAAAATTCTACTAAGTATTTCTTCACCTCTTTGAAGCTTATTATGTTCATAATAGCTTATGAGAGGTTTCTTTATGTCAAAGTGGTTAAGAAGCTTCAAGGTAACTCGTGTGTCCTCAGCGGCAATGAAGTCACAGCTTTCAAGTGCCTCAATTGCTCTAGGAGAAAAATCTGAAAGATTTCCAATAGGAGTACCTGTTACAAAAAGTTTTCCTGCCATTACGAGTTCCTTTCTGCGTATTCGCCAATAATTTCGTTCAGTTCATCTGAGTTTTCACCATTCTCATTTTGAATGTAGAGTGGTGGCATGACCGTAATGTGTGGCTTTGCGCCTTTCTTTCCTTCAATGAGGAAGAGCCATGGGGCTGTGTCAGGTCTTTTTTGTACAAAGCGAATACGCTTTGGTTCAAGACCGTTTTCACGCATGGCACATATTACGTCACAAAGGCGCTCAGGCCTATGACACATGCAGAACCTGCCACCGAAGTTAAGAAGTGTGGCACCGGCTTTTACTGCGTCATCTATTGTACACATAGTTTCATGCCTTGCAATTTGATCCGCAGTAGTCTCAGACATTATTCCTGTGCCCCTAGGCTTGTACGGCGGATTCATAGTGACAAGATTAAAGCTTCCCTTTGGGAGAGCTTTTTCTATTTCACGTAAGTCACAAAGAATAGGGTGGACATTGGAAGGGGAGCCTGAAAGCTCAATTGACGCTGTGAATTGAGCAACGGCACGTTCTTGTATGTCCACGCCGTATACGTCTGATTTAGCGCCGTCACGAAGCCACAGCATTGGAATAATTCCACAGCCGGTGCCAAGGTCACACGCTACGTCCTTGGACTTTATAGAAGAAAAGTTTGCAAGGAGTATGGCATCTGTGCCAAATCCATGGTCAGAAGAGCAGAGGACTGAAACGCCTTTTCCAAGGCTTTCAACGAACTCATCTTTTTTCACAATGTCACCACCTTTAAAAGTACTAGAAAAAGGATAACAAAAAAGACTTGCAGAGTGCAAGTCTTTTTCGTTATGTAATTATTTAAAATAATTAGCCAGCAACAATAGCTTCTGTTGGGCATGTGTCGCAGCAAGCACCACAGTCGATGCAAGCATCAGCGTCGATTGAGTAGATGTCACCCTCATGGATAGCTTCTACTGGACAACCGTCTTTACATGAACCACAAGCTACGCAAGCGTCAGTAATTTTGTAAGCCATTCTAGTGTCCTCCTTATAAATTAGGTAAATTTATTTTAATACACTATATTTTCATTTTCAATAGAAAATGATAATTATTTGCAAATTTATTTGATATTTTTTTCACAAAAATTATTTGGCTTTATAACCTATCATTTCCCCCATCTTTATAGGGGTTTCAATGTCTATGGCAGTGTTTGTCCACAGTCTATCATGGAGTTCAATTGTGCCTTTTTTGAAGAAGAGTACTATAGTTGAACCACCATACTCAAAGCGTCCTTTTTCAGCGCCACGCTCTATTGCGCAAGCTCCATGGTAGTTACTTATTTGTCCTACAAGAAGTGCACCGACTTCCATATGGATTACATCGCCAAAATTTTCAGTGTGGAGAATAGTATATTCTCTGCAGTTCTCTTTGAATACTTCAACATGTTCAAAGGCAAGTGGATTTACTGTGTGAAGTACGCCAGGTACAAAGATGTTGTCTGTCTTTGTTCCATTGTCTATATAACAATATCTGTGGTAGTTGTCTACGCTGAGACGAACAACAACACATGTGCCACCTTTATATTCCTCTGCAAGTTCACGGTTTCTGAGAATGCTGAACATTGTATACTGTGAACCTTTAATAGGGAAGATTGTTTCTTCATTTATTGGATAGACTGAAATTCTTCCGTCGCAAGGGGAGATGAGATGCTCAGGAGTGTAGTCTATTATTCTGTTTTCAGCCTTGATTTGACGGGTGAAGAAGTCATTGAAGCAATCAAACACTCTGTCTTCATATTCGTCAAGATCAATGCCATTAAGCTTCATAAATGGAACTATTATTGGCTTTGAATATTTAGAATCCATAATGTTTCCAACAAAAGTCGAAAAAGCGGGAATGGTTAACGCCTTTAGGAGTAACCTTCCCACTTTAGTTTCATAAAGTTTTCTAAGAAATCTGTTAGACTTTTGAAGATTCTTTTTCTTTTTTCGTGCTTTGAGTAATTTCTTTATAGGGTTCATTTGGACTCTCCAAACTTAAAGTACGTAAATAAGAACAATTGCTACTGCAAGTACAACACCAATTGCTACCTGTGAATAGATGAATACCTTCTTGTTTGGCTTCTTAAAGCTAAAGTTTGTAATGAAGAGAATTGCAAGAATGATAAGAAAAATTTGGAAACTTGTTGCAAAATGCTCTCCAAGAAGTGGCTTAAAGCAGAAGAAAGCTGGAACAAAAAGTGCGGTTGGAGTTACAGGGAGACCGTGATAAATTGTTGGGTCGCCTGAATTCTCATGCATTCTGTTAATTTCAAGAACATTGAAGAATGCAAGACGAATAACACCACAAAGAACTATGAAGCATGCTGCAAATGTTGCAAGAATTTTACTTCCACCAATGCAGAAACCAATTGTTGCAGGGAGTACAGTGAATGCAACAAGGTCACAAAGAGAGTCAATTTGAATACCAAAACTCTTCATGTCTTCAGTTCTGTTTTTCATGGCTCTTGCAACTCGTCCATCAAAAAGGTCACAGAAGCCAGAAATAAGGAGACAAATAAGTGCTCCCATAATATTTCCTGTAACAGCAAAGGTAACACCAACTACTGCTGAAACAAGACTCATATATGTAAGTATAACTGAATAGTTATAAAAACCGATCAAAATCAATTCCCCCAAAATTTTTGTCGATTTATTTTATCACAAGTGTTTATTAATTACAATACAAAGTAAAATTACAAAACTATTAAAGTTTGCCAAGGATTTCCCTTGCTGCATCTTCAATTGTTCCGTCGTTTTCAATTTCAATGTCGCAGAATTCCTGGTAAAGAGGAAGTCTTATCTTTTGCATTTCTTTGAGAGTTTCAGGACTCTTTGAAAGAGGACGTCCATCTGTTGCTAAAAGCTCTGTTTCTCTGTGTATGAAGAAAATGCGTCCATTTTGGTGAAGGCTAGGGTAGTTATCTGGATTTAAAATTGCGCCACCACCAAGAGCGAGTATTTTTCCAGTTGACTTACCAGCTTCAAGAATTGCCTCATGCTCGTAAGTGCGGAAAGGAAGTTCACCCTGTTTTCTGAAAATTTCAGGAATAGTCATACGAGTTTTCTTAACGATCTCTTCGTCTGTATCTATTATTTCTCTTCCAGAGAGCTCTGAAATTTTCTTGGCAATAGTACTCTTTCCGCATCCAGGCATACCAATGAGAACAATGTTTAAAGACTCACGCTTTAACTCATTTACAACAGTGTTTGTAACTGAGTCAGGGAGTGTATCATCTGTGAAAAGTTCATATGCGGCCTTTGCTTGTGCTACAAGCATATGAAGGCCACCAAGGTGAGGAATGCCAAGAGTTTCTGCATCTAAGAGTATTCCAGTTAAATCTGGATTATAGATTAAATCAAGCACACCTGAAAGGTGAGGGAATGCACGAATATCAAGAGGTCTTTCAAGATTGTTTGGATACATTCCAACAGGTGTTGCATTAACAATTATGTCTGCGTTTTGATGGAGATGAAGGTTGTCATAACCGTTTGCTCCATTTCTAGATATAATGACTATTTCACGAGCACCAAGGTCCTCAAGAGCACAAACAACAGCTTTAGACGCACCGCCGCTGCCAAGAACTAAAATCTTCTTGTCACGAACGTTAATTCCTGAAGCATAAACCATATACTTGAAACCAGTATAGTCAGTATTATATGCAGAAATTTTTCCGTCACGTACAACAAGTGTGTTTGTAGCACCAATTCTTAATACTTCTGGAGAAATATCATCGCAAAAGGCAAGAACAGTTTGCTTGTATGGAATAGTAACATTGAGACCGCAGAGATTTTCTGTCTTTAAAAGGGCAGCAATATCCTCTGGCTCACATTCAAAAAGACCATACTTGTAGTGCTTTTTGCCATGCAAACCTAGTTTCTCATGAATTTGTGGTGAATAGCTGTGTGAAAGTTTATGTCCTAAAAGTCCGTAAATTTTTTCACCTGGTTCAAAACTTGTAGTCATTATATTATCTCCTAGGAAAGAATTTAGGTTTCAAAGTAGTTGCCGAGGAACTTGAAGGTTCCACATGTTTGTTCAAGCTCTGAAATCATTGAAAGGACACCTGGCTCGTTTACTGAGGCCTCAATGTCAAGGAAGAAAATGAATTCAAAGTCGTGTCCAGGAATTGGTCGGCTTTCAAGCTTTATAAGGTTAATTCCAAGAGCAGAGAACTTTGCAAGAATGTCATAAAGAGCGCCTGGCTTATGAGGTGTAGTAAGGATGAGACTTATCTTGTTAGCTCCTGGGAATATTTGAGGCTTTCTTGTAATGCAAACAAATCTTGTGTAGTTGTTTTCACTGTTTGCAATGTTGTCATTAACTGTTTTAAGTCCGTAGAGCTGAGCACATGAGTGCGATGAAATTGAGGCAACATTTGGATTCTCTGATTCTGCAACCATTTTAGCTGCCATTGCAGTGTTTGGAGCAGGAATAATCTTTACCTTGTCTCCAAAACGCTTTAAGAATTTGCTGCACTGAACAATTGCTTGTTCATGTGAGTAGATTTCCTCAATTTTATCTGGATCAGCACCTGGCTTCATAAGAAGCTCGTGGCGTACAAGAATCTTCTGACTTCTAACAATAGAAACGTCGTGCTTTTGAAGAAGGTCATATACAGCACGAACAGATCCGCCAGAACTGTTCTCAAGTGGAACAATACCAAATGAAACAATACCGTCAGATACAGCGTCAAATACGGCATCAAAGCTCTTCATGAACATTACATCGCCACAAGGGAATATAAGGTCAGCAGCTTCACCTGAATATGCACCTTCAACACCCTGGCATGCAACAGTTCCATACTTTGGGAATGTTGTTTCAGCAGGAAGAAGGGAGTTTCTAATTGTCTCAACTGTTGAAGTCATAGGAGGAATGAACTCGCCCTGATATGCCTTGCTAAGATCCATCATAAGAGAGAAGAATCTGTGAGCATAGAGGTTTTTGTCGCCACTCTTCTTTGTAACGTCAGCAAGGATTTCTCTTTCTCTTGCCTTGTTAAGAATAGGGAGGCCGTTTGCATTCTTGTATTCTGCAACCTCTCTTGCAAGTTCCATTCTCTTTAAGAATAAATCAAGTATTTCATTGTCTGTGGTGTCTATTTCACCACGGATTTCTTTTATGTCTCTGACGTTATCCATTTTTATTTCCTCCGAGCATATCAAGAATTACAGTTGCAGCTACAGCTTCAACTACTGGAACGGCACGAACTACAATACAAGGGTCGTGTCTTCCTTTTATTTCAAGAACAGTTTCTGTCTTAGTTTCAAGTTCTACACTTTTTTGTGGAAGTGAAATAGAAGGTGTTGGTTTAAATGCAACACGGAATACAATTGGCATACCGCTTGAAATACCACCAAGGGAGCCGCCGTGGTTATTTGTCTCTGTAACTACCTTACCATCTTTAACTACGAATGGGTCATTGTTCTGTGAACCTCTTAAGGTTGCACACTCAAAGCCGTTTCCAAATTCAACGCCTTTAACTGCTGGAATTCCAAAGAGGGCTGCTGCAAGTCTGTTTTCAATTCCACCGAACATTGGCTCACCAACGCCTACTGGCATACCAGTTATTACGCATTCTACTATGCCGCCGATTGAATCGCCCTGGGAGCCGACACTCTCAATAAGAGTGCGCATTTTAGCGCCTGCTTCGTCATCTATTACAGGGACTTCCTTTTTTGCAATGTCCTCGAAAAGCTCTTTTGTAGGGTAGAGTGGGAAACGTTCGTCATGCACGTCACCAACGGCCTCAACGTGAGCACCAATGCTTATACCCTGTCTATCTAAAACCTGAAGTGCCATGCCACCTGCAATGCAGATAGGGGCTGTGAGTCTACCAGAGAAGTGTCCGCCACCTCTCATATCAAGTTGTCCGTCAAACTTCTCGTGTGCTGTAAAGTCAGCATGTCCAGGTCTTGGAACAGTTTTCAGGTTGTCATAGTCGCCAGAGCGTGTGTTCGTATTCCAAATTACAGCACGAACCTTTTCGCCTGTTGTAACTCCGTCATTCAGTCCTGACTCAAAATCTGGAAGGTCAGCTTCAACACGTGGAGTGGACATTTTATTTTTACCTGGCTTACGTCTGTCAAGAAACGCGCCGAGCTCTGAAAGGTCTATTTTTTCATCCTTTGGGAAGCCGTCAATTTCAACGCCAATATTTTCACCGTGAGATTTACCAAAGACTTTAATTTTTATGTTTTCACCGTATTCAGATGAGTTTTCAAATAGTGGCATTTACGACACCTCCAAGCATTTTATAGTCATCAAAGAATGTAGGGTAGGACTTGTTTACAGCTTCAGCACCAAGGATTGTAACTTCATTTTTACATGAACTTGCGGCAATACTTGCGGCCATTACAATTCTGTGGTCATTTACCGAGTCTACTTGTCCACCAACTAAAGGAACAGGGTAAACCAAAAGTCCTTCTTCTTTTTCCTCAGCCTTACCGCCAAGGTCGTTAATCATATTACAAACAGATGTTAGTCTGTCACTTTCTTTAATTCTAAGTCTTGCACCGTCAACGAACTCTGTAACTGTTGGTCCAAAGCTTGCTGCAACCGCCATAATTGGAAGAAGATCTGGAATTTCTTTAAGGCTTATAACCGCATTGCCGTTCTTTATTGACTTAAGTTCTTCGCATATGGCCTTGTCTCCCTGGGGCGATTCATTTGTAAGGTTTTCCACCAAAACACTGTGTCCTAGGTTTTCAAGTGCTAAGAAAAATGCTGCATTTGACCAGTCACCGTCTGCTACAACTGTGCCAGGTGACTTGTATTTAGAGTTTGCAGGAATTTTATATCCTGTTGAAGTCTTTAAAACTTCAACTCCAAATTTCTTCATTGAAGAAAGTGTAATGTCTATGTACGCAGCTGACTGCAAAGTAGATGTAAGTATTATTTCAGATTCGCCATCTAGTGCTGCAAGTGCAAGCAAAAGGCCAGTAATATACTGGGAACTTACGTTTCCAGGAAGTGAATACTTGCCTGGCAGAAGCTTACCACTTGTTTCAAATGGCAAAGCAGGGGCAGAGAAAGATACCCCACCACTTTTCATAGCTTCCAGTAAATCTGAAATAGGGCGGCTTGGAAGACGTCCGCTTCCAGTAAAGGAGGCGGAGGCACAAATTGCCGCAGCAACTGGAAGCATAAAGCGAAGTGTGGATCCACTTTCTCTGCAGTCGAGAGAAGCGGAAGGCGTAGCCTTAATAGGGGTTACATGAATGCTTCCATCAGTTGTTATTTTTGCACCGAGTGCTAAAAGACATGAAATGGTAGCTTTAATGTCTTCAGAGAGTCTTTCTGTTGTCATACTTCCATTAAGAATAATGTCAGTATCTGAGTCAGAAAGAGCAGCACAGATGAGAATTCTGTGAATATCTGACTTAGACCCTATTGCAGAAACAGAGCCAGAAAGCTTTGAAGGCTTTAAAGTCACATTCATCTTTTACACTTCCAATCAAACTAAAATAAAGTTAATAAAATCTGTAGCTTCAATTTCAAGAAGCTCGCATTTGTCTTTTCT
>DCGS01000010.1:6924-32329 GCA_002314645.1 Ruminococcaceae bacterium UBA1772 | reverse complement strand
TTTGGCATTACAAGGGTTAACTTTTTGCCGTTTCTCTTTTTGTCTTTTGCAGCAGGATTTGCAAGCTGATCTTTTGTAAAAGAGAGTCCTTCTGGAATACCAGTAGGGAGGGTTACTTTTTTTAGAAGATTACAAATGTAGTCATATGTGCCTTCTTCAGTGTAACCGTATTTTTCACCTGCAAGTGAAATGAGTGCCATACCAGCGGCAACGGCATTACCGTGTGAAACCTTGAAGTTTGCACACTGTTCAATGCTGTGTCCTATGGTATGTCCAAGGTTTAAGAACTTTCTGTCCCCGTTATCAAATTCATCACGCAGTACAAAGTCAGCCTTCATTTTTACGGATTCTGTAATAATTTCAGGAAGAATGTCCTTTATGTTTTCATATGTGTAAGGTGTTGGAATATTCTCATATATTTCAAGAATTCTTTTGTTTCCTAAAACACCATATTTAATTACTTCTGCGGTTCCATCTACTAAGAATTCCTGAGGGAGAGTTTTTAGAGCATCTGTGTCACAGATGACTGTGAGTGGCTGATGGAATGCACCTGCCAAGTTTTTGCCTGCCTTTAAATCTATGGCTGTCTTTCCACCCACGGATGAATCGACCGAGGCTAGGAGGCTTGTTGGCATTTGAATGAATGGAATACCACGAAGGAAGGATGCGGCAGCAAAACCAGTCATGTCTCCAACAACGCCACCACCAAGGGCTAAAAGGCAGTCACTTCTAGTTATTTCATTTGTTGCAAGGAATTCCCAAATGTCAGAAAGAGTAGAAATGTTCTTTGACTCTTCGCCAGCAGGGAATACAAAGCTTACAACAGAAAAACCAGAAGCCTCTAAAGATGACTTAACGGTATCAAGGTAAAGAGGGGCAACATTAGTGTCAGAAATAATGCCAATTTTACAAGGCTTTAAAAGCTCAGACACCACACTGCCACAGTTCTTCATAAGTCCGCTTTCTGTGTGTACTACATATTCTTTTGATGCTTTAACAGTAATATGAGTGGTATTCATTCTTTAACCTCTTTATTTGTTTTCTTTCCAGCTCTTTTCGCCACGCTGAACAAGCTTAATATCAAGACCTTCCTTTAAGAGGGCATGAAGCTTTTCTTCGTCACGTGAATGAAGAGCGTCATAGTAATCCTGAAGATTCTTTATAAGTTCCTTAAGTTCAACCTCAAGGTTATCTGCGTTGTCAAGGAAGAGCTCAGTCCACATGTCAGGGTCAAGACGAGCAACACGTGTCATGTCTCTGTAACTGCCAGCAGAAAATCCCATATAACTACGAGAAGTAGGGGATTTAATGTATGCGGAAGATGTAACGTGGGCAAGCTGCGATGTATACGCAATTATTCTGTCATGCTCATCCTTGTCTGAAAATACAATTGTTCTAAACCCAATAGTTTTATAAAAGGATTTAAGAGTATCCATAATATGTATGTCTGTTCCCTGTGGAGGGCAGAGGATCATAGAAGCATTACCATAAAGATGTTCAGTAGCATTAATAAAGCCTGCTACTTCTTTACCAGCCATAGGATGACCGCCAACATAAATGAAGCCGTTGTCTTTTGCAATTTGTTCAACTTCATCCATTACAACCTTTTTAACACCACAGAGGTCAACGAGCATTGAATCCTTCTTAAAATACTTTGCATTTTCACGTACCCAGTTTATAAGGGCACCTGGTGTAATGGCAATCATAACAAGGTCACATTCGGAAATGCGTTCGCTTGTGAGCGGGCCGTCAATGCTTCCAGACATTTCTGCAAGGGCCATAGTCTCTTTTGAAAGGTCAATACCGTATACGGTACAATCCGTTTTGTATTTTACTGTTTTAACCATGGAACCGCCTATAAGTCCAAGACCTACGACGCCAACTGTTTTAATTTCAGACATTTTAATCTTCCTTTATGCGTTCACTGCAGCGTGAACTCTAGATACTTTCTTTGCAAGAGCATCAAATGCTTCAGGTCTAAGTGACTGTGGTCCGTCACAGAGAGCATGCTCTGGGTCGTTGTGTACTTCAATAATAAGACCATCACAGCCTGCAGCAGTTGCTGCAAGAGAGAGTGGTTCTACTAAGTCATATCTACCACCAGAATGTGAAGGGTCAACAATTACTGGAAGGTGAGAGAGCTTTTTAAGAGCGGGTACAGCTGCAACATCCATTGTATTTCTTGTGTATGTTTCAAATGTACGAATACCTCTTTCACAGAGGATAACCTGGTTGTTTCCTTCTGCCATAATGTATTCAGCGCTCATAAGGAGTTCTTCATAGGTTGCAGAAAGACCACGCTTTAAGAGGATTGGCTTGTTTGTTCTACCAATTTGACGAAGGAGTTCAAAGTTCTGCATGTTTCTTGCACCAATTTGAATTACGTCAACATCTGTGAAGCAGTCAAGCTGTGAAATATCCATAATTTCTGTAACAATTGGAAGTCCTGTAGCCTTTTTGGCCTCAAGCAAAAACTCAATTCCCTCGGCGCGAAGACCCTGGAAAGAGTAAGGTGATGTACGAGGCTTAAACGCGCCTCCGCGAAGGAGTGTTGCGCCGGACTTCTTTACGGCTTCAGCAATTTCACACACTTGCTCCCTTGACTCTACCGAGCAAGGTCCAGCAATAAGTGTCATATTGCCTCCGCCAATCTTAACTCCATTTACATCTATAATAGAGTCATTTGGGTGGAACTTTCTGTTTGCGTTTTTATATGGTTCCTGAATTCTTCTTACGTCTGCAACAATATCAAGAGCAGAAATAAGATCTATATCTATTTGAGTTGTGTCACCTACAAGGCCAAGGATTCTTTCTGTAGTACCCTGAGACTCGTGGATGCTTATTCCTTTTTCAGTTACCCAAGATTTAAAGCTTTCAAGCTGTTTTAAATCAGGATTTTCTTTTAAGATGACAATCATGGTAGACCCTCCAAAAAAGATAACCTCACAGCCGTTTTGACTGTGAGGTCTTAAAATGCGTATATTGCACTATAAGTAATTCTCAAAACTCAGCCAAAACAGAACTAGCCTTGTAATAGTATGCAAAGCTAAAGTAACGGTATTCAGCTGTGAAGATTGAATTACACATTTTTTCGTGCTCCTTTTTTTGTTGAGAAGATACTACCACAATACATGTGCCGTGTCAACAAAAAGTTTTAGCGCTTTAAAGCGCTTGAAACACTATGTAAGTACAAGCTAAATGCCAATTATTTCTCGTCAAGAAGTCTTGTTACTTCTTCAACGAAAGTAGTAATATCCTTGAACTGTCTGTATACAGATGCAAAGCGTACATATGCAACTTCGTCTATGTTCTTAAGTTTTTCCATTGCAAGCTCACCGATTTTATCTGAGGTAACCTCTCTGTCGAGTGAGTTCTGGAGAGATGTTTCAATTTCATCTACAGCGTTTTCAATAGTCTGGATTGAAACTGGTCTCTTTTCACAAGCACGGAGGAGACCACCGAAGAGCTTGTTTCTGTCGAACTGCTCACGAGACTTATCCTTCTTAACTACAATAAGAGGAACACTCTCAATGATTTCATAAGTTGTGAATCTTTTTCCACACTTAATACATTCACGACGACGACGAATTCTTTCTCCTTCGTCTGTTGGTCTTGAGTCAATTACTTTGCTTTCTTCATACGCACAGAATGGACATTTCATAATGGCACAACCAATCTTTTTACAAAATTTAACACCTTTAGTGTTATAACGACAAAAATTATACCATATATAGTATATTTAAAGCAACATAAAATTGGATAATACTGACAAAAATAAATCCAACTTAAATGAATTTTTTTATTGTTTTATGCACTGATAAATGTTACACTTGTATATTGTTAGTACAAATGTGTAACTGATTTTTGTACATCGCGCTTCGGCGTTGGGGATAATTATAGCAAAGACTTAGGAGGACTTAAAATGGACGAAATTAAAAACAACTATCCTACCGTGTTCTGCCACGGCTTCTTAGGATGGGGTGAATTCGACGGTGTTGACAAGTTTGTACCTTACTGGGGTATCTTTAACGGACCACTTATGAAGTACCTTAGAAAAGAAGGCTTTGAGGTATATGCACCTTCTCTTGGACCAACACAGAGTGCTTGGGACCGTTGCTGTGAGCTTTACGCTATTCTTTTCGGTGGCACAGTAGACTATGGTAAAATCCATTCTCTTAAATATGGTCACAAAAGATATGGACGTACTTATGAAAAGGGCTTACTTGAAGACCTTGGAAAGACAGAAGCTCATAAGAAGATGAACATTGTTGGTCACTCATTTGGTGGCCCTACAGTAATGCTTTTCCAGCATCTTATGGCTAATGGCTGTCAGGAGGAAATAGAAGGAACTCCTGCAAACGAACTTTCACCATTCTTCCTTGGTGGAAAGGGACACCTTCTTCACACTGTAACAACTCTTTCAGGTGTTAACAATGGTACAACATTTGCTTCAGCACTTAAGAACATTGGTGTTATCTTAATTGATGACCTTGTTCTTTGGATGTTCACAGCTCTTGGTAACAAGGACTTTGTTTCAAACGTTCTTGACTTCCACATGGATCAGTGGGGTGTAATGGATGACCCTAAATCTGGAAGAAAGAGTGAATTCAGAAGTCCATTCGCAAAGCAGCTTGACATTAACAGATATAATGCAAACAAGCTTCTTGACTCAATCGGCCACGAAATGCAGATTGAAGCAATGGCTGAAATGAATAAGTTTATTAAGGACTCACCAAACATCTACTACTTTGCAAGACGTGCTAACAGAGCACATCCAGTAGAAGGAAAGAAGATCTACAAGATGGATGACGACACAACAATCATTTCAAAGATTGCTGGTGCTGTTACATGCCGTTGGAAGAGTAAGGTTCTTGGAGATGTTCCTGAGTACCACTATGACGCTATGGAATGGCTTCCAAACGATGGTCTTGTAAACGTTCCAGGACTTTCAGCTCCATTCAACAAGCCTTCAGAAATATGGACTGAGAACTCAGTTATTCGTCCAGGTGTTTGGTACAACATGCCAATTGAGCATAAGGACCACATGTCATGGATGGGTCTTGGTGAAGACAAGGAAACATTCATTAAGTACAATGTTGATATGCTTGAATCTTTCAGAAGACTCGCTGATGGCTAAACATAAAATTTAACAAAAAAATTAACAAAAAAGCTCAAAATTTTGTAGATTTTGAGCTTTTTTTATGCTATATTGAGAGTAATGGAGGCGAGTTGTATGTCTTTAACAGATGAAATGATGAAAAAACGCCGTGCACAAATGAGCACACTTTCAGAAATAGAAGATAAGGAAATAAATAGATTGGTTCAGGAAGCTGAGGATCATAGACACAGACAAATCCTTGAAGCTTCAAAGAGACACAATTATTCTAATCCTTTTGATACAAACTCAAGATACGCATTTGCTCAAAGCCTTGTAAAGGGAGCAAACACAGATGTTATACTTCAAAGCTCCCAACTTCTTTTCTACAAAGCAACATTCTCTGCAATTGTTGCCGCTTTGGAAGCAAGAGACTCATATACTTCTCACCATTCAGAACGTGTAACAATAATGGCTGAACGTTTCTGCAAAATAATAGGACTTCCACTCATGCATATGAACGTTGTAACAGTAACTGCATCTGTTCATGACATTGGTAAGGTTGGTATTTCAGATGCCACTCTAAAAAAACCTACAAGTCTTGACGACGACGAGTGGGACGAAATGAAAACTCATGCAACACTTGGTGCTGAAATTATGCAAAAAGCTGGACCAAACCTTGATTTTATTGCTGCAGGAATTCGTTCACACCATGAAAAGTGGAATGGAACAGGTTACCCAGACAATCTAAAGGGTGAAGAAATTCCTTACACCGCACGTATTATTGCCATCTGTGACTCAACAGACGCAATGCTCAGCTCACGTTGCTACAGAAAGCACTTAACAAAGGAAATATGCCAAACTGAACTCAAAAAGAACAGTGGCATAATGTATCAGCCAGAACTTGTTGATATCTTCCTTGCTAACTGGGACAAAATTACAGAAGACCTCTATGACGACGTTGAATGAGTCAATAATGAATAATTAAAAAACAAAGACCACGTTTTAACCCGTGGTCTTTTTTATTTGAATTAATTCTTCACCTAAAAATGTTTTTGTAAGGGATATAACATAACCTAAGTCCACGTCACCGTAGTCACCTGATAGCCAGTCTAGATAGGAATAAGCAATACAAACAGACGCTAAATCTGAAAGAATTAGTTTATCTTTTTCATCTACATTTTTGTAATCAGGTTGGATTAGTTTTCCAATAGTTTTTCTAAATGCTACTCTAAATTCTGCACAGTTACCTTCTTTGGCAACAAATCTAAAGAAGTCAATTTCTTTGTACATAAGTGAGTTTAAAATATTAAAAAATACGTCAATGTTAAATTCTTTCTCTTTAGAAATTGCATGTGATATTTCTTTTTCCATATCATTTACAAATTCATCAAATATGTCTGACACTTCATCATAGTGGGCATAAAATGTCATGCGATTAATATCTGCTTTTTTTGCAATATCAGATATAGTTATTTTTGAATAACCTTTTTCAACCACTAAATCTATGAAGGCACGCTGGATATCTCTTTTGTTTTTTAAAAATCTTCTGTCTGAAGAGGTCCTATACAAAAAAATCACCCATTTCATAATCAAAAGTATACAAAGTGATTAATAAACATCATATTGTATATTTTTGCTCATTGTAGTGACAATGTCAAGAGCACATAATTTAATTACAAAATTTAATAAAAAGGAGATTTTGAAATGGGTATTTATGAAAAACTTGTCTCTGGATATCCTTCTGGAGATGTATCACCTCAGGACTTCATTGATCATCTTTCAATTGGAGCTGACGGTTGGGTAGGAGCTTGGATTTCAATTGCTCTCGCTGTAGTTTTTGGACTTCTTGTTTACATTTTCCCAATCATACTTACTGAAAGTGAACACATTGGACCATATCCACTTTGGCTTCACACATTCTATTGTGCAGCAGACTTTATGGGCATTTGGGTGTTCATTGATGCATGGAAGAACTACAATCATTTCCTTCTTTTCCTTCTTCTTGCAATAGGTGAGGCTATTTGGGTAGGTATGGAAATCTATTGCTTACAAAGAGCCGTTACTTATGAAGGTGAAATCAACTGGAAACCAGGCACATCTTTAAAGCAGAAGCTTACTGATATTGCTATTCAGGTAATTTGCTTCTATGTTGGACTTAACTTCCTTCGATTTGAACTTCATGATAGCACAATGTGGAAGTTTTGGATTTTCACTCAGGTTCTCATTACTATTGTTCCAGGCCTTGTTCTTGAAAAAAGAGGTTACCGTTCAGGCAACGGAAGAATCCTTAACATAACATTTGTTTGTGTTGCTCTTGTTTCATTCAATCCTTGGTGCAACATGTGGCTTGCAGTTAAGCCTGAATTCTTCTCAATTCAAGAAAACCCTTGGTACTATATCATGGGCGTTATCTGCTTGTTCTTCGCAGTTCGTGGACTTATCATTTATGAAAAGCTTCCACCAAAAGAAGATATAATGAATTGTGGTAAGAAACCATTACTTTAATAAAAATAGCAAAAACAAAAAGACAGAGTCAAAAGCTCTGTCTTTTTATTTGACTTTTTCTCTTATTTTTATTAAACTGTATTTCGTTATTTGGAGAGTTGTCCGAGCTGGCCGAAGGAGCACGATTGGAAATCGTGTAAACCGTCAAAGCGGTTTCGAGGGTTCGAATCCCTTGCTCTCCGCCAAGAAAAAAGACAGGGTCTTGTACCCTGTCTTTTTTTATTTAAAACCAAATTGTTTTAACAACTAACCATATTACAAGCAGCCAAATAATTACTATTGGAATTGCATAGTACCATTTTTTAGGTTTGCCGTTTTCCCACATACCAGAGGCTTCTTGCCTACATTCATTCAAAACATTTATAGGAATTAGCTTTATTGTAAAGGCTACAAGTAGTGGCAAAAGAATGATGTCATCTAAGTAGCCAAGAACAGGAATGAAGTCTGGAATTAGATCTATGGGAGAGAGTGCATATGCAACTGTAATGGCTGCAAAAACCTTTGCAATTATTGGTGTTTTTTTGTGTTTTAATGTGAGGAACAAGGCTGGAATGTCTAGCTTTAGCTCCTTGGCTTTTTCTTTTATGTTCATAAAGTTACCTTTTATTTTTCAGTTACTTCATATCCACCAAGGAAGAAATTTTTGAAGTCGTTAAACGAATTCTCTTGGAACATGAGCTCGTCGTCGTCAAGGTCCTCAGAGAAGATGATATCCTTAACGTTTTCAGGTTCAACCTTTGAGTAGTCAATTGTAAGGTCAATTGAAATGACGTTTTTTTCGCTGTCATATGAAGCTGTCTTTTCTATTCCACGTGCCTTTGAAATGGCGGTGGCGTCGTCCTTTTCGAATGCGAAGAAGGCTTGGTCATCAGGAGTGTATTCCCTGTGCATTATAACCTTTGTTACTATGCCGTTTTCAGTGCTTATGGTGTAGGTTGTTGCTTCTGTATCATTTTTAAGAGTTGCCTCATATGTTTTGTTTGGGTTCTCTGTTGTTGTTTCTGCGGCCTTTGTGGTTGTATTGGTTGATTCTTCGTCCACTTTATTTCCACAAGCAGAAAACGAAAAGAGAATTGTTAAAGTAAGTAGTATAGGTGTTAAGCGATTCATACGTCACCTCAAATATTTGTCATTATATATTTATAGAAATTAACTGCTGGTGTAAGGCACGAAATGTCTACATTTTCGTTTACACCATGAATACTTTCAAGCTGTTCATCAGTTATTATGAAAGGAGTAAAACGAATACAGTTGTCACAAATGCGTGACATATATCTGCAATCAGATGCAGTGTTTGTGACATACGGTGCAGGTATTACGTTTTCAAAGTTTTTTGAAATTGCTTTTTCAATTAATTTGAAAGCGTCACTTTCAAATGATGAAATATGAGATGGAGTACCAAGGTCGTCGACCTTTACTTCAATGTCATATTTGTTAGCAATTCCAGTAATGGCTTTTATACTGCTTTCTGCACCTTGATGATGAGAAAATCTCATATTTCCAATTACATGTGCCTCGTCTGGAATAACATTTGTTGATGAGGCGCCTTCCGCCATTGTGAACGCAATTGTTGTTCTAAGCATTGCGCTTGCTGTGGGGGAAAGTGCTGGAAGAAAGAGATTTAAAAGTGCATCTATTTTATATGGGTCACGAAGAAGCAGGTTTAGAGGTGGCTTCATTGTTGGAGCCATTCTTTTTAGCATTTCAAGTGTAACATCATTTATTTTTGTCTCAAAAATGTTGCTGCTTTCCACGTCGACCATGAATTTACCCAGTCTTACGAGTGGTGTGTTTTTTTCTGGAGTAGAGGCATGTCCACCATGACCTTTTGCAGTGAATCTTACGTCGGCATAGTTCTTTTCTCCGACACCTATCATGGCAAAGAAGCCGTCGGCACCGCCAATAGGGTCGTATATGATCATGCCGCCTTCGTCTAAGGCAAGGTCAAACTTGATTCCACGTTCTAAAAGAACCTTTGTTATTTGGTCGCAGCCACCGCCGTCAACCTCTTCTGTGCATGCGGATTCAAAATAGATATCCTGGTTTGGAACAAAGTTATCCTTTATTAACTCCTCTGCAGCTTCCAGCATACAGTAGAGGCCACCCTTGGTGTCTAGTGTTCCGCGACCAAAAAGCTTGCCGTCTACTATTTCTCCAGAAAATGGTGGATAAGTCCAATCTGTTCCAGCTTCAACTACATCATGGTGATTCATTAAAACTATTGGCTTGTCAGAGTTCTTTCCCTTCCATTTTAGAAGAATGCTTCCGTCAAAATCCTCAAGCTCACAAGTGTTAAAAACGTTTGGGAAGAGGCTTTTAAGAAGCTCGTGGAATTCATAGAATTTAGTTTTATCCTTCTGATAGAATTCTGAAATTGTTTCTTTTCTTATGAGGGCTGAAAGTCCCTCGGCATATTCATAGTCAGTCATTTTTTTGCCTCCAAAAAAACCTGTCGACATTATACTACATTTGTGGACATTTTTAAACGGAAGTGATACAATTTTTTCATATTTGGGGGCGACAAAATGCAAATCAATAAGTTGGACAAATACACTTATACACTTAATTATACAGTTGACTATGGCCTGGACGAACTCCTTGAACAGGGAGTAAAAAATGTTGCAGATCTTGCGGTTAAACTTCAAAAGTATTTCAAGGTTTCAAAGCTCCACTTTGAAGAAGGTGACTTTGCATGTACCACATTCAATGCATTTACACCAGAGAATGATCATATTCTTGCAAGAAACTTTGACTACAAGGATGCTCCAGCCGTTGTTGTTTGGACTGCACCTAAAAATGGCTACAAGAGTGTAGGCATTACAGATGCAGACGTAATGCTTTATAGGGACGGCGTTAACAAGGACCATTTGCTTATTGCTCCATACGCATGTATGGACGGTGTGAATGAGAAGGGACTTGCCATAGCCGTGCTTGAAATAAAGACAAAGGCCACGAATCAGAATACAGGGCGAAGGGACATTACTACAACCGTAATGATTCGTGCCGTGTTAGACAAGTGTGCAACAGTAGAAGAGGCAATAGAACTGTTTGGAAAATACGATATGCATGACTCGCTCTTCTGCAACTATCATTACCACATTGTTGACGCAAGTGGAAAAAGTGTTGTCATTGAATATGTTAATAACGAAATGAGACTTATTTATCCAGAGGACAAGCTTCAACACGTAATGAATTTCTATCTTTCTAAGGATGGAGACACATCTAAGGCCTTCGGATATACCCGTCAAAAGTGGGTAAAAGAGTCTTTTGAAGAAAAGGAAATAAAGACTGAAGAAGAGGCAATGGACCTTCTTAATAAATGTCAGCTTTATTTTAGGCATAAGAGAGGTTACATGATTACATCGCTCTGGAGTGCCGTATATAACTGTAATAAAAAGACTCTTCTTTTATCTACTCGTATGAATTACGAAACTCAATATAAATTTGGAGTTGAATATGGCTTATAAAGAAAGCATATATATGGACTGGAATCCTTGGCATGGCTGCACAAAAATAAGTGCAGGATGTAAGTATTGCTACGTATATAGACAAGATGAAATGTATGGATCAACTGAGTCCTCTAGGCTTTGCAGGAAGACGGGGAATTTTAACTTGCCTTTGAAGAAAAAACGCGACAAGTCATATAAAATTCCTTCGGGGCAAATTGTTTTTACATGCTTTACTTCAGATTTTCTCCTTTCGGATGCAGACGAGTGGCGTCCTGAGTGCTGGGAAATGATAAAGACTAGAAGTGACTGTTATTTTTACTTTTTCACAAAGAGAATAGACAGGTTCCTAGAGTGCATTCCAGAGGACTGGGGAGATGGGTATGACAACGTTATTGTTGGTTGTACAGTTGAAAACCAGAAAATGGCAGACTATAGACTTCCAATATTTTTAGAAGCACCTATTAAACACAAATCCATTATGGTTTCGCCTATGATAGGCCCAATTGACTTGTCAAACTATTTAAATTCTAGCATTGAAGAAGTTGCTGTTGGCGGTGAGTCTGGTGTTGGTGTAAGACCTTGCAACTATGACTGGGTCTTGAGTATTAGGGAGCAGTGTGTAAAAGCTGATGTACCCTTTAGATTTCATCAGACAGGTGCATATTTCATTAAAGATGGAAAAATGTATAGGGTTCCAAGAAAGCATCAAATTACACAGGCCTTAAAGGCAAATATAGACTACAAAATAGGGGAGTATTTTATTCCAATAAACTCTCCTTTCTATAACAAAGAGGTGAAGGAATGAAGTGTGAAAACTGTGGCGGAATAAATCCTGCTGGTGAAAAGAAATGTCAATATTGCGGACTTGAACTTGAGCCTGAAATAGTTCCTGCAAGAGTTTCGGTTAAAGTTACAGCAATAAAACCAGACCCAGAGCTTACTCCTATGGAGGAAAAAGAGGCCAGGGGTATTCTTCAAAAGTTAGTTAATCTTGTAAGATATTTCTTTGGCGGGATGATGCTTTTAATTGGACTGTTTGGATGTACTATACCTCCATTCCTTGAGAACTTTTCATTTGGTATTACATTTGCTTTATTTGGAGCAAGCTTCCTTCCATATGTTTATGAAAAGCCACTTAAAAAATGGAAACAGAAATATCCTAAAATTAGCATAATACTTCCTTTTGCAACATTTGCACTAATACTTGTTGTGGGAGCAATATTTGCTTAATTTTGCAAGTTAAAAATATAAATATTGCAAATTTTAAAATTTTTTCTAAAAAACACTTGACATTATGAGATGACGGGTGTATTATTCTTGCATAACAGCAAAGGCGCTGTGAGGGAAGACCTCGCAGTGCCTATTTTTTTATTAGCTGTTGGCGCAATGGTGTGCTAGAGAACATGAGTTCTTTGGTGCGCCAATTTTCTTTTTTAGGGGGACTTTATATGTCAGACATTTTAAGTGCTGCTTCTGGCGAACTCTTCGGCGTCTGGTTCTTAATTGGTGCCGTCTTAGTATTCTTCATGCAGTGCGGATTCGCAATGGTAGAAAGTGGTTTTACTCGTGCTAAAAACGCAGGTAACATCATAATGAAGAACTTGATGGATTTCTGCATTGGTACTGTAACATTCTCATTAATTGGTTATAGTCTTATGTGCGGTGAGGATTATGTGGCTGGACTAATTGGTGTTCCAAACCTTTCACTCTTCACAAATTACGCATCATTTGATTGGTCAAACTTCCTCTTCAACCTTGTATTCTGTGCAACTGCTGCAACAATTGTTTCGGGTGCAATGGCTGAACGTACAAAGTTTTCATCATATCTTATCTACTCAGCTGTAATTTCAGTTTTCGTTTATCCAGTAGAAGCTGGTTGGGTATGGAACATTGACGGTAACGGTTGGTTACAGGTTCTTGGCTTCCATGACTATGCTGGTTCTGCTGCAATCCACATGGTTGGTGGTATTGCTGCTCTTATTGGTGCAACAATTCTTGGACCACGTATTGGTAAGTATGCAAAAGGTCAGGATGGCAAGGTTAAGGTTAAAGCTATCCCAGGTCACTCATTAACACTTGGTGCACTCGGTGTATTCATTCTCTGGTTTGGTTGGTACGGATTCAACGGTGCAGCTGCTACAGACGTAGCTACACTTTCATCTATCCTTCTTACAACAACTGTTGCTCCTGCTGTTGCAACATGCACAACAATGATCTTTACATGGGTTAAAGATGGTAAACCAGACGTTTCAATGTCACTCAACGGCTCACTTGCTGGTCTTGTAGCAATTACAGCTCCTTGTGACGTAACAGACGTTCTTGGTGCAGCAATCATTGGTCTTGTTGCTGGTATTCTTGTAGTAGTTGTTGTTGAAGCACTCGACAAGAAAGCTCACATTGACGACCCAGTTGGTGCCGTTGGTGTTCATATGGCAAACGGTATTTGGGGTACACTTGCAGTAGGTCTTTTCGCAACTGAGTCAGCTCCTGGATTTGAACTTGCTGGTATTAAAGAAGGTCTCTTCTACGGCGGTGGATTCTCACAGCTTGGCACACAGCTCATTGGTTTCCTTGCAATAGCTGCTTGGGCTGCTGTAACAATGACAATTACATTCTTTGCAATTAAGAAGACAGTAGGTCTTCGTGTTACTGAAGAAGAGGAAATCAAGGGTCTTGATGCTACAGAGCACAACCTTCCATCAGCTTATGCTGACTTCATGCCATCAGTTGCATTTGCAACTCCAGCTACAAGTGCAGACACAGCTGACGCTGTTCCACAGGCTCCAGTTGAAAAGGCTGTTCCTGTAGAAACATACACAACAAAGAAGGATGCTCCTCTTACAAACGTTGTTATGGTATTCAACCCTGCAAAGTTCGAAGAACTCAAGCAGGCAATGAACGAAATTGGTGTTGCTGGTATGACAGTAACAAACGTTATGGGTTGCGGTACTCAGAAGGGTCACGTAAGAAAGTATCGTGGTGTTGAAATTCAGGAAATGAACTTAATGCCTAAGATGAAGCTCGAAATGGTAGTTTCAGCTGTTCCAGTTGACAAGGTAATTGAAACTGCTCGTCAGGTTCTTTACACAGGTCACATTGGTGATGGTAAGATCTTCGTACATGATGTTGAAGATGTAGTTAAAGTTCGTACTGGTGAACACGGCTTTGATGCTCTCCAGGGTGACGGCTAATAGGTAAAAATTAAGGACGTAAGACATTGGTCTTACGTCCTTTTTTTATTTTGATTCAGTCTGAACACTGTCTCTAATTTCTATTGCTCTTAATAGAATTTGTATTTGTAACCTAACATCTGGATTCTGTAAATCAAGACCTAATATTTTATCTATTCTTTCCAGTCGCTCTAAAAGAGTACTTCTGTGTACAAAGAGTTCATATGCCGTTTTGCTAACGCTCATATTACACTTTAAATATGTTTTTAAAGTTTCAACATAACTGAGCTTTGAATGCTCATCATGTTCAAATAATGCTTTTAGCCCAGAAGGGAAGTAGAGCTCAAGAGGAAATGCATTCTGCATTGAAGTAATCATTTCAATTAGCGCATAGTCTGTGAAATAGTAAATGGATTCTTCTGGATTCATAATAACGCCATTTACAATTGCAGCGTTTGCTTGATTGTAATATTGCCTTGCATCATATAGATTAGTGAATGAATCGCTCAGTCCCACTTTAATGTCTATTGAATTTGTAAGGTTGAAAATATGCTCTTTTATATATTCGTGTAAACTTTCGGAGTTAGTTGCAAACTGGGATGAATCTATAAAACATATAACTCTTGATTGATATTCAAAGGAAATGCTTTTTGGGAAAATGCTTTCAAGTTTTCTACTTACATATTCGGGAGGTATTTGCGAAAATCTGTTGTTAAGTTTTCCTAAAAGACATATGAATTCTTGCGTTTCTTTAAATGATTTAACATAGTTTCTAAGGGAAGACTCTATTGGAAGACCGCAAATTATATTAGAGAAAATTGTTCGTAGAATATTGTAGTCGGAGGATGTAGCTGAGTTCGTGTCTTCGAGCGCTTTTTCAAGAAATTCTGAAAAATAACTGAGCAAAATCTTTTGGCCGCTCGTGTAGGGCAATTCATTATAAACTACAGTAATGCTTCCTGCATATTCGTTATTAACGAATAGATTCTTTGCCAGGAATTGCAAATCCATTATTTCAATTAGCATGATGTCTCTGTTGTTCATCATAGGGTCTTTGTTATTGAAAAAGGTAGACATTGCAGAGAGACTTAGCTCCTTTGAGTTGTTTTCTTCAAAGGACTGATATCCTGGAAGTGCTTCATCATATCCGATTCTTGAAATGCATTGAAATTGTGCATCTAAAAGTAAAAGCGGACTTTCAAATATGTCATAAGTTACTTTCATAAGCTCTTCAATATTTGGTTCGTTTTGAAGAATGTTTAGAACTTTTAGTTCCCATGTTTCATAAAAACGAAAAATTTCCAGTAACTCATTCATTATTTCAAAAGGGGATATATCCTCCTTGATGATTATTAAACCGCCTTTGTTTGTAACGGGTTGATACTCACTTGCATTACCATAGCAAATGACCGTGGTTTCGTTTTCGTATTCAAGGTTAGCACTTCGCTTTTTCTCAGCATTTACATACAAATGATGCTTTAGAAGTGCCGTTGTTCCATCTATAATAAACTCTGGCTTTTGAATTGAAAGCGATTCTGTTTTTATACCAACGAAATCAACGGTATATTTTTGTGAAAGTCGACTAATAATTAAGTCTGTATTTAGCTTCATGGGCCAAAACCTCCGTAACTATGTACATTTATTATAAAGAAATTACATATATAAATCAATAATGATATGTTTTTTATAAATGATAGCACCATACAATTTGTAGGGTAAACAGCGCTTAAAACCGTTATTTTAAAGTATGTTAAAAGTGTCGACAAAGCAATAATATAAAGATATACAGTAGTTATTAACTACAATTAAGGAGGAGTTACGCATGGCACTTAATGATAAGTTAAAAGAAACTAAATGCGTGGAAACTGCATGGGGAAAACTTATTCCTGAAAAAGAATGCTATGACTTTGGTGTTCGTCATATTGCAGCGTTTTGCGCAAATATTTTCCAAGTAATGAGAATTCTTGAGCCTGATTTTGAAAAAAGAACATCAGCAATTTGTGATGCTGCTTATATGTTTAATATGGCTGCAAGTAGTGACCAGTACTTAAACGGCTATTATAATGAATGGAACATTCCAGAGTTCTGTGAAAAGAGCGCTTGGCTTGGCGCTATTTGGGGCGACTCTGGCGACGAATATGAAAATATGGCTGGCCGTGTTATTCAGTTCACAAGAGACAGAGTTGAAAAAGAACTCGACACATGCCCTTGGGATATTGTAGGTGCAGAACTTTGCAATATGACAACAGCAATGTTTACAGCAAACTTCGACCTTACATCTAAGGACACTCAAAATGAAGTTTGCCTTAACATGTGTGAAGCTCGTGGCTGCGGAGACAGACACTGTCGCGTTGTAGCAGAGCGCAGAGATGTAACAGGTCTTCCAAAACAGGGTTGGATGGATCATATGAATCAGCCTGTGTTTGATGTACACAATACACCAAATGAAAGAACAGTAAAGGAAGGACAAATCCTCAGAAACGGAAAATATACCAATGCATTTGGTGAGGAAAAGTCTTTTGAGTGGGCTTACAGATGGGTTATGGAATATGGCTGGGTATGGTGTGTATCATTCCCACTTGTTGCAATTAGAGATATGGCAGATGAAGATGAATTTGAAAGAATTTTAAAAATTGTCTTTGCTACAGCTGGTAAGAATGAGTTTATGGATCCTTTCTCAGTAAAAGGTCTTCGTGAATATTTAGGTGTACCAAATGAAATTGGTAAGAAGGATGCAAGAATAATGGGAAGTTACATTAAATTCCTTCTTGATACACAACTTGTACCATGTGAATTTACAGCATTCCTTCAAGATGAAGTAAGAATTCACGTTAAAGCAGATGACTTTAATGGTCGTTATGAAATGGCTCCTTTAGATGAGCTTACTCTTGGATATGAAACACTCTGGCATAATGCGGTTAAAACAATGGTTGACCCTGAGTTCTCTGTTTGGTTTGAAAACAAAGACACAGACGATATGGAAATTGTTATTGGCCACAAGATTGACAAGAGAATGATCTAATTTGGTGGGAAAGGAGTAAGTTTATGTTATTTAAAGAAGATAAAGTGGCAAGAGCCGAGGCAATGGCCGTTAGAAATAACGTTGGTTGGTATAGATGGCAACATGACCTTGTAAGTATTACGGGTCCAGATGCAGGCAAATATCTTGACTATATTTGTGTAAATGATATTGCGGGCGCAGGCGTAGGTGTAAGTAAATACACAACAATACTTAATGATGAGGGCAAAGTTGTAGACGATACAATCGTTACAAATCTTGAAACAGAGTATTGGGTATCTACTCTTTATGCTCCACGTTTTGCAAAGTGGTTTGAGAAGAAGAGCGTTGGATATGACGTTCAAATGAAAGAACTTACATATGAAATTGATATGTATGCGGTTCAAGGTCCAAATTCTCTTTCATACATGAATGCCATCTTAAAGAATCCTATAGATGAACTTAAGCGTTTCCGTATGGAAGATAATGAAATTGACGGAATTAAAGTAAAAATACATCGCTCTGGTTTCACAGGCGAAAACGGTTACGAAATATATTGTCCAATTGAAGAAACCAAGAAAATTGAGGAAGTACTCAGAAATAACGAAAAGGCATTTGATGCAAAAGAACTTAGAACTCTTGAGGTTTATGTTCGTTCACTTCCAATTGAAAAGGGATTTGCTTTAAGACAGGATATGTATGGTCTTTCACCATATGAATGTGGACTTGGTTGGTCTGTAAAGCTTGATAAAGAGTTTAATGGTAAGGAAGCACTTTTAGCATATAAGGAAAAGGGTCACGAGTACAAACTTGTTGGTATTGAATTGGATCCAGAACGTGAAAGCTATGAGGATATTGCTCAAAATGAAATTGTTTATCATAAGGGCGTGCCTTGTGGCGTTGTAAGACAAATGATTTACGGATATACGGTTGATAAAAACATTGGTTTTGCAATAGTTGAGAAACGCTTTTCAGAAAATGGAACTGAATTAACAGCAGGAACAAATAACGCTAAGATTACGGTTTGTGACAAGGTGTTTATTAAATAAGTAGGAGAGGAAGATAAAAATGGCATACAATCCACAGAATCCTGAGGCTGTAATGCTTATGGATTATTACAAGGAGTCACCACCGCTTGAAGATATTTTTATGGTAAAGGGTAAGGTTGCTGTTGTAACAGGTGGTACATCTGGACTTGGATTTAATATTGCACTTAGACTTCTTCAAGGCGGTGCAAATGTAGTTGTGGCAAGTTATTCAGAGGCTGAAGCGGATAATGCTATTGGTGTGTTTGGAGAACTTGGCTACGACGAAAAAAGAGTAAGATTTGTTAAGACAGATGTAAGCAAAGAAGACGATGTAAAGAACATGGTTGCTTTTACAGATGAAGCATTTGGTAGTCTTGACATTATGGTTACTTGTGCTGCTGTATGGAGCTATGCTCATATTTACGACCTTCCTGAGGAAGAGTTTGAGAAGGTAATAGACATTAACCTTACAGGTAACTACAGATGTATAAAACACGTTAGTAAGTACATGATTGAAAAGGGAATTGAAGGAAAGATGGTTCTCATTTCATCTAATTGTGCTTGGCTTCCATACCCAGTATTTGGTGGCTATGCTCACTATGCTGCTTCAAAGGGCGGTGTTTTAGCTCTTACCATTGAAGCGGCAAAGGAACTTAAGCGCTTCGGTATTAAAGTTAACACTGTTGCTCCTGGTGGAATGGCAACAGCTGGAGCAATGCATAATCTTGCACTTGATTTTCTTGATGAAAACCAGCAAGATCAGCTCTATGATGAAATTTCAACACCTCAGCTTGATGAAATTAAAACTGTAGACTCAGTTGCTCGTGTGGCTTATATGATGTGTACAGATATGGTAGACGGAATTACTGGTGAAAAAATTGTTCCAGACAACGGCATGACTCATAACATTCTTAAATATCAGCCAGAAATAAGCCAGTATCCAGAAGATTAAAATGTAGCAAAGGTGCGTTTGCATCTTAAATATTAGGAGGATTTATTATGTTAACAATTGACTCAAAAGTTAAAGAACTCAAGAAGAATCCACAGGCAGTAGAAATTATTACAAAGCTCAGTCCAGGATTTGCAACAGACCCACAGATGAAACTTGTACAGGGCCTTACACTTAGAAAACTTATGTCTTTCCCTCAGGCAGGCGTTACACCAGAGCAGGTTGAAGCTCTTGCAAAGGAACTTGAGGATGCAAATCTTGAATAATTAATTTAAACTTACGAAAAGGGTGCATTTTAGCACCCTTTTTTCTTTTATATTTTTGTTTTTAAATACTCGCGCGTGTGTTATAATACTAGTGTGATTTTATTTTGAGGTGTAATTATGAAATATTTTATTAAGAGAAAATTGCTTTATATAGCCATGATTCTTGGCGGTGCATTTGTAATTGTTCTTTCTTTCATTGAAGGTGGAAGCTGGATTGAACTTGTATCTGAAATTGTTGCCATCTTAGGTGTTGAACTTCTTGTAGTTGAACTTCATCAGGCAAGACTTGTGTCTCAGGCACAGTTCCTATCAAATCTTAATCAGCAGTTTGTATCAAATGAAGACTACAAAAAGGCATATTTAGACTTTGAAAACTATGACTTTGAAGAATGTCCAGATCTTAATATGGAGAACGTTTATATTTCAAATTATCTTACATTCTTTGAAACATTTGAACTCCTTGTTGAAAGAGGAACTCTTTCTCTTGAAATGCTCAATGACCTTTTCGGGTATAGATTCTTCTTGGCAGTTCACAATCCATATGTTCAGAAGGCAAAGCTTGTAAAGTCTCCTGACAATTTCAGAAATATTTATATTCTTGAAAGAAAATGGATCGACTATAGAAAGAAGGCAGGTTACTCAATTTATCATGAAGAGTACTCTCTTGAAAACATGATAGATAAGGACCTTTATAACAAAATAATTCATTCAAAGGACTGAGGTGAGGGTATGACATTTGAATTTAAACAATGTACAGAAAAAGACTTAGACAGAATTATGGAAATTCAAGAAGAGGCTTTTTCAGTAATTGAAAATGAAGAAATCTTAAGACGAAACTCAAGAGAAATGCTTCTTTCATGTCTTAACTATCCTCATTACACCTTGGGTGCATATGATGGCGACAAGCTTGTTGCTTTTGAAGTTCTCTATGCAGGCGAGTTTACAGATGAAAACATAGGCTACGACATTGGTATTGAAGGAGAGGCGCTCCTTTCTGTTGCCAATGTTAAGCTTGTAATTGTTTCTCCAGAGTATAGGGGAAATGGTCTTCAAAGACAGCTCACTGAAAAAGTAGAAGAGGAAGCAAAGCGTCGCGGATATAAAATACTCTGTGCAACAGTGTCACCATACAACGAATTCAGCGTTAGAAACTTTGAGAAGGCTGGATATGAAATGGAAACTGAAAAGGTAAAGTATGGTGGACTTTTAAGAAGAGTATATTCAAAAATGATTTAAGGAGATGTACCAATGAAAAAGTATAACTGCCCACATTGCGCGGCGGAACTTTTTTGGAATGCAGAGCTTGGTACACTTCACTGTGAATACTGTGAAAGGGATTTCACTCCTGAGGAGCTTGATAAGACTTTTGCAATGGAAAGTCAGAATCCGGCTAAAGAGGAACAGATTACACGTGAAGTGGATAGTTATGACAAGGCAACAGACGACTCAGAGTCACAGGACCTTGTTGTTTATTCATGTACCAACTGTGGTGCAGACGTAATAACTGCAAGAAGCACAGTTGCAACAACATGCGCCTTTTGTGGTAGAGCCATTTCTCTTTCAAACAAAATGGTTGGTGACTTCAGACCAGAAAGAGTAATACCATTCCTTTACGACGAAAAAAAGGCAATTGATATTTACAAGAATTACTGTAACAAAGCAGTTCTTTCACCAAAGCACTTTAAAACACATAATGAAATAAAGAAGGTTAAGGGCGTATATGTTCCTTTCTGGCTCCATTCATTTGATGAGGAGGCAGACGTACTTGTTGGTGCTGAAAATGTAATAGAACACAAGCGTGGAGACGACAAGGTAATTGAACATCATAGATATCAAATACCAATGCACGTTTCAGGTAAATTTACAAGTATTCCAACAGATGGTCTAAAGAACTTAGACAATGACCTTATGAGCGCCATTGAACCATTTGATTATTCCAAGCTTACTGAATTTAACCCTGCATATATGGCTGGATTCTATGCTGAGGAATATGATGAGGATGCAAATGCAACAAGAGGCTACGCACTTCAAAGGGCAGATGAGGCTATGAAGAACAATGCCGTAAATAATGCAGGCCCTTATGAAATGAAAGTGTGTGAGACATTCAACGCTGAATACAGAAATGAAGAAGCTGCATATGCCATGCTTCCAGTATGGATGTTCAACGTAGAGTATAAAGATAAAAACTATCAGTTCGCAGTAAATGGTGAGACAGGAAAAATTGCTGGTAAGCTTCCAACAAGCATAGGAAAGCTCGTTGGTGCTGCAATTGGTTCTGGCGTACTTACCCAGGCTATATGTCTTGTAATAAGACTTTTAACAATGGGAGGGTAAGACAATGAAAAGATTATTAAATATAGTACTTACCCTAATTCTCTCGTTGACCGTTCTATTTTCCTTCTCTACAATAGCATTTGCAGAGGGAGAAGAAGTTTCAGATGAAGTAGTATTAAATGAAACTGCTACAGATCCTACAGCCAATTATGTTTGTACTGTAGATGACAAGGCGGATGTCCTTTCAGACTCTGAAGAAGCTGTTCTTCTCAGTACAGCAAAAATTCAAAGTAAGCTTTATGGACTTAGCATTTGCTTCCTTACATATGATGATGCTGAAGGTAAGTCAGAGGTTGAATATACAGATGACTACTATGATCAAAACATTGCATCTCAAGATGGAATACTTCTTGCAATAGACTTTGACAACAGACAGGTATACATAAACACAGTAGGAAGCGCCATTACAAATATTACAGACTCTGAAATAGATGATATTTTAGACAACACATATGCATACTGTAGTAACCAAGAATATATGAACTTCTTTGTTTTCACTCTTAGTGAAGTTCTTTATGCATATGCAGATGGACAGAACAGTTATGGTGAAAACATAGAATATGCTCCAATAGATTTTGGTAATGATTACGGCTTTATAGATTCAGCACCAAATCCTTGGATTCCAGATGTTCCATCTTTAATAGCTACCGTAGTAGTAATGGCAATAGTTGTTATTACACTTTTAGTTCTTCATAACAAGAACAACAGAGAACCTTCTGCAAATGAATACATTAATAACTCATTTGAGGTTAATAGTGCAACACCAATATTCCTTGGAATACATGAAGAGGTTATTCACGACTTCTATAAAGAGTCATCTTCAAGTGGTGGAAGCAGCCATATGTCCTCAGGTGGTGTATCTCATGGCGGAGGAGGTCATAGCTTTTAATGAGTCTTAAGTCTAAAATTAAAAGGAAGGCCGAAGACATTCTTGTGGATGAGGCTGAAAAGTTAGTTAGAAACGCTCTAGGCGGCGACATACCGGCTTTAGGAATTGGAGCGGGTGCAATTGTATCCGCCATGATAGACGCCGCAGACGACCCTACACCGAAGTCTGTGAGCGGGGCTACAGACATTTATTTAGGGCAAATTAGAAAGGACTATCCAAACTTTAGTCTTTCAGATGCAGAAATCGCCCTAGAGACATTCATAAACGAATACATAGATATTGTCTATGCTGGTAAAGAGGAATTTACAATGTCCTCTGTATATGACCAGGTTCGCACAAATGTAAGACCTTGTGGAACAGTTTATGATGTTTCAAATGTAGTATTTAATAAAACGGCTATTAGTGGTTATCACAAATCCAAGGAGTATGCAACTGTACAGTTCCAAATTTCCGTTGGGTTTGATTTGAATAACAACAGAAAAGAAACAAGATTCATAATTGAATATTCGTACAGACTGCTAGATGCTATGGCTTTATCTGAAGTGCTCTGTCCAAACTGTGGAGCGGTAATAAGAGACCTGTCCCACGGAAGATGTGAGTACTGTGAAGCAGTAGTAGTAAGTGACACAATTATGGGATTTAAAGTGGCTTCGGTCACAGAACGATAAGGAGAATGTATTATGGGTTTAGTTAGTTTTGCAAAAGATGTAGTAGATGCTGGTATCCAGGGCTTATCTGGTGCTGCGCAGTCTGCTGCATGGAAAGAGTACTTCCAAAGTGGAGACCTTTCACAGGGCGTTCTTATGAAGCGCGCTGAAAAAATCATTGTAGATGGTGGCAAGAACACAAAGGCTGATGACAACTTAATTTCAGCTGGTTCTGGTATTGATGTACAGCCAGGTCAGTGCATGATTATTGTTGAAAACGGCGCAATTGTTGAGTTCTGTGCTGAGCCAGGAAGATATACATATGACACATCTTCAGCTCCATCTCTCTACGCTGGACAGAACCAGGGACTTAAGGCTTTTGGTAAGGAAATCTTAAACCAGTGGTCTGCAGGCGGTCAGCGTAACTCAACTCAGAGAGTTTATTTCATCAACCTTGGTGAAATCATTGCTGAGCCAATTAAATGGGGTTGCGGAAACATTGCTTTCCACAACGTAACAATGGTTGGTCAGTCTCCAATTGAACTTGACATGACTCTTAAGGGTAACGGTATGGTTACTGTTAAGATTTCTGATCCAATGAAGTTCTTTACTGAAATTGGCGCTCAGAAGATTGGCCAGGATGGTGCAGCTACAATCAGACTTTCAGACGAAGGTATTGCTGAAAACTTAAAGTCAGGTATTCTTGATAAGATTTCAACAGCAATTTCAAAGCTTGGTACTGAGGATCGTATTTCATATACAGCAATTGGTTCTAAGTCAGATGTAATTGCTGGCTATATTAACGACATGCTCTCAAACGAGTGGGTTGGTAAGCGTGGATTTGAAATTTCTTCATTCACAGTAAACGGTTCATTCATTCCAACTGATGAGGACATGAAGTCACTCAAGGATCTTCAGAACGCATTCAACATGGGTAACAACCTCAATGCTGCAAATTATGACGTTCAGAAGACAATGGCTCGTGGTGTTGAAGCTGCAGGTGAAAACGGCGGTGCACAGGGTCTCTTTGGACTTGGAATGGGCATGAACATGATGGGCGGCGCAAACATGGGTAACATGGCTAACCAGAACCCAGTTGTAGCAGCAGCTGCAGCTCCTGCAGCAAACACATGGAAGTGCTCATGCGGCACTGACAATACAGGTAAGTTCTGCGTAAACTGTGGTGCACAGCAGGGCGGTGCTGCATCAGTTGCAACATGGAAGTGCTCATGTGGCACAGACAATGCTGCAACAGCTAAGTTCTGCACAAACTGTGGCACAAAGAAGCCAACAGTTAAGAAGATTGTTTGTGACAAGTGTGGATATACTCCAGCAGAAGGACAGACTCCAAAGTTCTGCCCAGAGTGCGGAGATATCTTCAACGATGCAGACATTGTAGAAGAATAATCTAAAAAAATAAAAGACCACTCGGTGACGAGTGGTCTTTTTTTATTTCTTATTTCTAAAAACTAATAACTTGCTAAATATATAATTTAAAATGACAACTATTACAGAGATTAAGACTTTTGCTAGCATTCCATCTACACCAAAGATTGTCTGTGAAAGGCCAAGTCTTATAAGAAGTGGAACACCAAGAATTTCAATTGCACCTGTAAGGATTCTAGAGCCTACAAATGATATAAACTCATTTACTATAGTTTTAACATCCATCTTTTTGGATTCAAAAACCCAAATTTTATTTGTTACAAAAGCAAATAGCACGGCACAAACCCAGGAAAGTGTATTGGATATTTCAACTGGAATACCAAATGCTTTGACAAATAGGGAGTAGGTTCCCCAGCTTACAACGGTGGTTAAAACGCCAAATACTAAGTAAATTAGTATTTCTCTGTATTTAATTATTAGTTCTTTGATTTTTGTCATTTTTACATCTTCTTTACGAAAGTGTCAAGCGCCTTAGAAATGGCTGCGGCAATAACGAAGCAGCAGATTGCTTCTACAAGTCCGTTAATACCAACGAATGCTACAACAAATGGAAGAATGCTTGTCTTTCCCATTGCCTCTGCAAAGCCCTGGATAAGGTCTGTATTCCAGAAGCATGCCATAAGTGT
>DCGS01000010.1:0-6871 GCA_002314645.1 Ruminococcaceae bacterium UBA1772 | reverse complement strand
GAAACATTCTTAAGGTTCTTAAGCGCTTTGAATATAAGGCCGGTTAAAAGTCCCATGAGCATTCTTGTAGGCACACATACAAGGAAGCAGAAAAATGGGTTGATTCCAAGAAGTGCTACACCGAATGCAGAAATGCCCATAACGCACTGAAGGAAGCTTGTAACACCAAATACTGTTCCAAGAATGAGACCTGCAACAGGTCCAAGTGTTATGGCACCAACAATAACTGGGATTGTAATTAAAGTAATTTCAAGACCGGCTGTTTTAATATAACCAATTGGTGTGAATGCCATGAGAATAATAATGGCAACTAATACACCGAGTTCAGTCATAAATAAAATTTTTGAGTTTGCTTGTTGTTTTTTCATTATGTTCTCCTTTGCTTATGTTCCGCCCTTTTGTCGGATACATTGCTTTGTGAACTGATTATTTACAGTTCTTGTCGTAAATTGTTTTGAGACCTAAAAGAACTAGGTTCTCGTCAAAAATGATGTCGTGCTTACAGTACTTTGCAATCATTGAAAGGCCACCAGTTGCAATTATTGATGCCACTGGACCACCAAGTTCCTCCTCAATTCTGTTACAAAGACCGTCAAGCATGTCTGCAGTTCCATAAACAATACCTGCTCTAATGCTGTCTGCGGTGTTTGTTCCAATTGTGTGAGTAGGAGAGGTGAGGCTAATCTGTGAAAGCTGTGATGCACCCTCTGCTAAAGCGCCAAGAGAAATTTTAACTCCTGGAGAAATTGTACAACCAAGGAATGCCCCTTCTTTACTTACAACGCTTATTTTAGTTGCTGTGCCAAGGTCTAAAATAAGGCATGGAAGAGGGTACTTGGAAATGGCTCCAACTGCATCTGCTACAAGATCGGAACCAAGTTCTGATGGGTTGTCAATTTTTATGTTGAGACTGGTTTTAAGGCCAGGTCCAACAATGAGAGGAGTAGCACCTGTAAGTGTGCTTACGGCTTCACTTAAAGCTTGAGTAATTTCCGGTACGACTGAGCAAATAATTGCTCCACGGAATTCCTTTGCTTTAACCGCGTTTAGGCTAAAAATACTCTCAAGAGAAATTGCAAGCTGATCTTTTGTAGCTTTTCTATCAGTTGCAAGTCTGGATACAAAAAGCAATTCGTCCTTTTTATAAGTGCCGATAGTAATATTTGTATTTCCAGCATCAATTACAAGAAGCATTTTTATTCCTCCTTTTTTACTTCGTGTTGTCTTTAAAAGTACAACCGACACGGGAATTATATAATATTTTAATTATAAAAGCAAATTTGACATAAAGCTCTAAAATATATAGAATAGTAGCAGTAAATTTAACTTTTTGAAGCGGAGAGTTTTTATGGAAAACGATATTATTTTAAAAACCGCTCCTTTTGGCTTTGACAAAAAGAGCGTAATGGATTTCATTGAAGATCTTCAAAGAAAGAATGAAGAATTAAGAAGTGAAAATATAAGGCTTCAAGCGGAGAATGAATCGCTTAAGAACAAGGTGTCTTCTGTTGCCGCTAAAAAGGAAGAGGATACAATTCTTTCAAAGTATACAGATGAACCTGTTGCAAGGTTTGAATCGCCTTCATACAGTGGCTATGAAACAAATGTAAGCTATGAGGATTTGAGCATTCGTGCTGAGGACCTCGTAATGGCTGACAAGGCAACAAGAGAAAAGCTTGAGGAACAGTTTAAGCTTGCATATGACGCAGTTTCAACTGAGGAGCCTAAGAAGGCAAAGTCACAGACTAAGAGACGTCCAGCAAAAATTACAACAAAAACCGCTCCAAAGAAGGTTTCAGTTCAAAAACGTTAAAGTTAGGTGTAAAAATGTCAGAAAAGAGAATTAATGTTTCAGAAATAAAAGAAGTTGCAAGTGAACTTCATGCAGGAGATAACGTGCTCCTTTCTGGAACCGTATATACATCAAGGGATGCAGCGCACAAAAGAATATTCCAGTACATAGACGAGGGCCGTGAGCTACCTTTTGAAATAGAAGGTTCATGCGTTTATTACTGTGGCCCAACTCCAACACCAGAGGGCCTTCCAATAGGAAGCTGCGGTCCAACAACATCTGGTCGAATGGATCCATACGCACCAAAGCTTCTTGACATGGGCATGGTTGCCATGATAGGAAAGGGCGTCCGTTCAAAGGAAGTAAACGACGCTTTAGTTAGAAACAAAGCCGTATATTTCTGTGCCATTGGTGGTGCAGGTGCACTTGCTGCACAGTGCATTACTGAATGTGAAGTAATTGGTTTTGAAGACCTTGGCTGTGAATCAGTTAAGAGAATAGAACTAAAAGATTTCCCAGTAATAGTAGCAACAGACTGCCACGGGGAAACATTATTTAAATAAAAGCAAAACAAAAAGCACTCTGACGTAAGCAAAATCAGAGTGCTTTGTTGTTTTATTACACCCACCGAGCCGGGCATCCGGTGAATAATAACCTGCGTGTAAAAGCAGGTGGGTGTCTTCCTAGAGGTTCATGCTCCCTTCGTCCCGAATGGGGAGGTCTGCAATCCGCTTTCGAGTAAAACTCCCTAATTTATGAGTGTTGGGTTAATATCGACCGAAAAAATCGTACCCGGCAGGCTTATAAACTATTATATTCTTGTGACTTGGAATTATTCTTCGCTGTCGTCAATTTCGTAGTACTCAGCGAGTCTTTCTTCGAAAATTTTTGAAATTTCGTCGAATTCTTCTTCGTCTTCAATTGCAGAGAGGAAAGTCTCTCCATCTTCGTCTTCATCAACCTTTAAGATGATGAGCTCGTCATATGCATCAAGTACTTCGCTTGGATTATCATAATATGGAGTAACGGCAACATAGTGAAGTTCTGTGTCGTCCTCGTCTGTAAGCTCAATTCTGTCAAGTTCTTCAAAGATGTGTTCTGTACCTTTTTCATCTATAACAGTAATGAGATAAGGATTTATTTCTTTGTTTTCGTCCATTTTGTGTATTCTCCTCAAGATATTAGTAAGTAACTATATTCTATATTTATATCAGGTAAAAGTCAACGTCAAAAAATAATGTTGTTCAAAATTCTGTGGAAACTGTGGAAAAATAATGTTGAAAATGCACAAAATAAATAGTAATAAATCAAAGCGATTCATTTTGTGGTAAAATAGTAGCATATTTTTTGTGAGGTAGAAAAACAATGGAAGAAAGAATGAATTATCTTTATGAAACTATTGCTTACCACAGCAATAGATATTATAACGATGATGACCCTGAAATTGAGGATTTTGAGTACGACGCGCTCATGAATGAACTCAAGGTTTTGGAGAAAGAACACCCAGAATTTATGAGGGAAGATTCTCCAACTAAGAAGGTTGGTGGCACTCCTAAATCTTCAATGTTTTCACCTGTTGTTCACTCTGTAAGAATGGAAAGTCTTCAGGATGCGTTCAGCTTCTCTGAACTTGAAGACTTTGCAAAAAGAGTGGACGCTGCAATGGTTGGTCGTACAAGCGTAACAGAGGATACCCTCGTAGTTGAGCCAAAAATTGACGGTCTTTCCGTTTCACTTGAATACGTAAATGGTGTATTCACAAGGGGCTCAACCCGTGGCGATGGAGACACTGGTGAAGATATTACTGAGAATTTAAAAACTATAAAATCTATTCCAATGAAGCTCAAGACCGCAGTGCCTTTTATAGAGGTTCGCGGTGAGGTTTATATGCCTCGTTCTGTATTTCTAGATCTTGTAAAAGAACAGGAACTTAACGAGGAAAAAGTATTTAGAAATCCACGTAATGCTGCGGCTGGTTCTCTAAGACAGAAGAACCCAGAAATTACAAGAAGTAGAAACCTTGATATTTTCATTTTTAACATTCAGCAAATAGATGCAGATTATGATGCTGCTCTTCATAAAGATTCCCTTGACTACCTTAGTTCACTTGGATTTAAGACAGTTCCTTTCTACACTCCTTGCAAGAATATTGAGGAGGCAGAAAAGGAAATTACTCGTATTGGAAATGAAAGATATACTCTTCCATTCGACATTGATGGTGCGGTAATAAAAGTAAATGATTTCACTCTTCGTGAGGATATGGGAAGTACTTCAAAATTCCCTAAGTGGGCTATTGCCTACAAGTATCCACCTGAGGAGAAAGAGACGGTTCTCTTAGACGTTGAAATAAACGTCGGAAGAACTGGCGTTCTTACTCCTACGGCTGTATTTGAACCAGTTCTTGTTGCTGGTTCAATGATAGGAAGAGCAACCCTACACAATCAGGATTTCATTAATGAAAAGGGCATTCATATTGGCGACACGGTTAAAATTAGAAAGGCTGGAGACATTATTCCTGAGGTTGTTTCCGTTGTTAAACATTCGGAGGGAACAACTGCTTATGTAATGCCTTCTGTTTGTCCTTCTTGTGGAGCCGAAACATATAGAGAAGAAGGGGAGGCAGCAATACGCTGCACCAACCCTGAATGTCCAGCACAGCTTCTTCGCATCCTTATCCATTTCTGCTCTAAGGGAGCAATGGATATTGACGGTATGGGAAGTGCTGTTTTGGAGCTTCTTGTTAACGAAAATAAGATATCAAATCCAGCTGACCTTTATGCACTTTCTGAAGCGGATATTGCTGGACTTCCTGGTCTTGGTGAGAAGTCTGCTCTAAACCTTCTTTCAGCAATAGAAGCATCTAAGGAAAACGACCTTTATAGACTCGTTTTTGCATTTGGTATAAGACACGTTGGAGAAAAGGCTGCAAAGCTTCTTTCAGATAAGTTTTCAACCCTTGAAAACATTATGAATGCAAGCGTTTCAGACATTTTAGAAATTGAAGGCTTTGGTTCTGTAATGGCTGAAAGTGTTGTGGATTATTTCTCTAAACAAGGAACAAAAGACTATGTTTCACGCCTTATGGAATTCGGCCTCAATACACAGTCAAAAACTGAGAAAATAGACGACAGATTCCAGGGCATGACATTCGTTTTAACTGGCACACTTCCAACCTACACAAGAAGTGAGGCAGGTGCACTTGTAGAAAAATATGGCGGAAAGGTTTCGGGTTCAGTTTCAAAGAAAACAACCTATGTTTTAGCAGGTGAAGAGGCTGGAAGTAAGCTTACAAAAGCTCAGTCACTTGGCGTACCTGTCATTGACGAAGCAACCTTCCTTGAAATGATTAAATAAAAGAATGGAGTAGTAAAATGTTAATTGCAGTACCTTATGAAAACGGACAAATTTTCCAGCATTTTGGACATACAGACATGTTCATGCTTTATCTTGTAAGCGGTGGAAAAATCATTAAAACAAAAGAGCTTCCAGCAAGCGGTGGAGGACACGGCGCACTTGGTGCACTTCTTTCACAAAACCTCGTAGATGCAGTAATTTGCGGCGGCATAGGAGGGGGAGCACAGAATGCTCTTCAGAGTGCTGGCATTGAACTCTATGCAGGAGTTTCAGGTGACGCAGAAGCTGCTGTTTTGTCACTTGCAAATGGAAACTTAACATTTAGTTCTGATGCAACATGCACATGTGACCATGAGCATGAACATAATCACGAACATCATTAAAGACATAAAAATAAGCCCCACAAGGAATTCCTTGTGGGGCTTGTCTTTTTTTATTAGAGTTTCATTTCCATCTGAGTATCAGAGTTCATTTCAAGCTCTTTTGTGTGCTTGTCGAGTACGTTCTGAATTTTCTCAGCTGGGTTTAAGAGATTACTGATTGAAATGTCGTGGTTGATTGTATCTACTATGAGAGCAATGAACTTTGACATGCCAACGCGCTCATACCACTCACGGTCTCTAAGCTCTGGAGTAGCATAAACAAGATCTGTTGTAAGTATCTTTGTAATTGTGCCGTTCTTGTAAGCTTCATCAAAGATTTCAAGGCCGTTGCAGAAGAGGCCGAAGCATGTGCAAACGAAAATTCGGTTTGCGCCAAGACCCTTGAGCTTTGCAGCAACTTCAAGCATTGATTCACCTGAAGAAATCATGTCGTCTACTACAATTACGTCTTTTCCTTCAATGTTACCACCAAGGAAGTCATGAGCAATGATAGGGTTTCTACCATCTACAATCTTAGAGTAGTCACGTCTCTTGTAGAACATACCAAGCTCTACGCCAAGAACTGTTGCATAGTGGATTGCTCTTCCCATACCACCTTCGTCTGGAGAAACAACCATGATGTTGTCCTTGTCAAACTTAATATCAGGTGTAGATTTAATGAGCGATTTAATCATCTGATAAATTGGGGATACATTTTCAAATCCTGAAATAGGAATTGCGTTTTGAACACGTGGGTCATGAGCGTCAAAAGTAATCATACTGTCTACGCCCATTGACATGAGCTCCTGAAGAGCCATTGCGCAGTCGAGAGATTCTCTTGAAGAACGCTTGTGCTGTCTGCCTTCATAAAGCATTGGCATAATAACAGTAATTCTTCTAGCTTTACCGCCGATTGCGTTAATTACACGCTTTAAGTCACTGTAGTGGTCGTCTGGACTCATTGGAACTTCTTGTCCGTACATCTTATATTTAACACCATAGTTGAATACGTCAACAACAATGAAAATATCATATCCACGAACTGACTGATTAATAACAGCCTTTGCTTCACCTGAACCAAATCTTGGACACTTAAAGTTAATAAGATAAGAATCCTTGTTGTAACCAGCAACCTTAAGACTTGAGTCCTTAAGAGTTACGTTCTCATCTCTCCAACGAACAATGTATTTGTCGATTTTTCCAGCGAGCTCTTCACAACCAGGCATTGCAATAATACCGAGCTTTCCGTAAGGAATGGTTGTAAAACCAGAGGTTTCTGGAAGATCAAATACAGGCATATCTGTTGTCATACTATTTACCCCCAAATAAACTTTCAAATTTACGTCAAAATTCTATCATATTG
>DCGS01000043.1:50551-52782 GCA_002314645.1 Ruminococcaceae bacterium UBA1772 | reverse complement strand
TTTTGGTTATGGCTTTTGGACAGAAAATAAGATGTTTTGTCGGGGGTGGAGAAATGCAAGAATACGAAGATCTCATAGTAAAAAGAGACGCATTGGTAAAAGAAGCAGGAATTATGCTAACTCTCTATACCAACAAGTTTGGCGAACTCGTTGCAAAGGTATATGAGAAGAAAATTGAATGTATTAAGAAGAAAAAAACAATTGCATACTGCCAGGCCTTTGTAAACAAGGGTGAAAAGATTGACTTTAACAAGATGAACGCAATTGTTTCAGAAGAAATGCAAGACTTCTATGAAGAACTCCAGTCTTTAATTGAGAATGCAGAGAAATGCAAAGTGCTTGATGTTTCAAGAGAGTTTGATGTTCTCAAGTCAAAGAAACTCTACAGAAAAATTGCAAAGCTCATACATCCAGATGTGAATCCAAACACAGAGAGTGACGAAGAACTAATGGATTTTTTTGAGCGGGCAGTTGAAGCATATCATTTGAATGAATATCAAAAGCTTGAAGAAATATATGTGCTTCTTTGCAAAATGGGTATTGATGAATTTGAAGTGGAAATAGAAAATCTTGAAGAGAAAAAAGACCTCATAAGACGCGAAATAGAACAAATACAGAATACGGAACCATACATATATAAATACATAATAGAGGATGACGAAGCGGTAGAAGAAAAAATAAGTAATCTGAATGAAGAATATGAAAGCTATGAAAAGTATTTAAAGGAACTTGATTTGGTCCTTAGAGGTTTCGTTGCAAAAGGAGTTGTTGTAGAATGGGAGGAGAACTCGTAATAAAGTCGGGCGACCTAATTCCCTTCAAAGCGGAAGAGGTGTTAAGCCCACTTGTAAAAGAAATTTTCTTGTTTAACTCGTATGTTGCAGGTACATCCTACCTTAAAGAAAAGGATGTCCTAAAAGAAATATTTGAAGGACAGAAGCTTGTTCTTCAAAGAGAAAACAACAAGTTTGATAAAAATGCAATCCTTGTTTTAACAGAGGATAAAAGAAAAGTTGGATATGTTCCAGAGGATGACAACGTAGTCTTCTCAAGACTAATGGATGCAGGAAAATGCCTGTATGCTAGAGTTAAAGAATTATCGGAACATAAAGGTTTCTATAAGATATCAATTGACATATACCTTATAGATTTTTAAATAAGAAAAGGGTGGAAGTATGGATATTAGCACAGCATATGCAAATATTAGGGAATACTATTCAATTCCTTGTCCTACTGAGGATGATGAATTCGTGCATGTGGAGTCTCTTAAATTCCTCATTGAGGAGACAAAAGACCCACTTTTCATTTTCAATCTAGGCGAATACTACTATGAAAAAAGAAAGTTTGACCTTGCACTTAAGTACTATGAAATGGCGGCAGAAATGGGTTTGCCGGAAGCTGAGGAGTGTCTTGGCTACATTTGGTACTATGGCAGAACAGGTGAAAAGGACTATAAGAAAGCCTTTAAGTACTTTGAAAAGGGTATGAAACGTGGTGACATGATATCTGCCTATAAGGTTGCTGACATGTATAAAAATGGGTACTGCGTAGAGAAAGACCACGACAAGTATAAGGAAATAATAGAGGAACTCTACGAACGTATTCAAACTATAAGCGATGAATACAAACCAATTCCAGAAGTATACACACGACTTGCTAAAATACGTGCAGACGAAGGGGACACAAAGGAAGCCGTAAGACTCTACAAGGAAGCAAAATTCTACCTTGCAAGCAGACTAACAAGAAGCTCATTCTTTGGAAACATAAACATAATGAACTGGCTCATCTGCGATCTATACAAGCTCGTAGAACCAGAATACGACAACCTTGACCTCTATGACCTTTACTACATACTAACAGAACCACATGAAATAACCTTCCGCTACAACAGAGAAACATATACTGTTTCATCAGTAATGGAAAATGATGAATGTGTAATTAACTTTGGAGACTCCTGGTTCAAAACTCCAGCAGACTTCATGTCAAAAGCTAAAATAGATGGTGTTCCAATAACAACCCTCTATGATGAACTCTATATGTTTGAGTGTGAATGATATTTCGTAACGAATTATTTTATTGCTATATTTCCATTAAGGTAATATAATTGGTTCATAGTTGTATGTCAAAGAGGTGATACTATGGGCAGAAAAAAGGCTGTTACAATAGCCGTAAACAATTTGAATAGAAGTGTTAGACGAACAGCATCTATTTGGAATGGTAAAGACTCTGGT
>DCGS01000043.1:46563-50368 GCA_002314645.1 Ruminococcaceae bacterium UBA1772 | reverse complement strand
AAACAACTTGTTGAAAACAACAGAACTGTTGGCAAAAAGAATTCTCCTGACTACACAGACGTATTAACTGATGAAGAATACAATCAGTTTATAAAATTATCAAAGAAACTCACAGATGAACTTGATAGAATCTACTTTGAGGAAAAGAAAAAGCGTCTTGAAATTAGACGCCTTGAACTTGAACTAGATGAGTTCTATGAGTCAGATGAAGATGTAGGATAATTGTATGAGTGATTACGGAGAAAAAACTCGAAGCAAGATAAAAGAATCGCTTGAGAAATTGGTTGAAAATGGAACTGAAAAAAACATTACAGTTTCTAGACTGCTAAATATAACAGACATAGCTAGAAGTACATTTTATGTTTACTATGAGAATATGGAGGATTTGTTTGAGGATCTTGCTCTAGATTATGCGAAAAAGATTGTTGGATTAATTCGAAATAATCATAGTTCTGGAAGGGGTGCCCAAAGTTATAGAGATGCATATGAGTTGTTTATTAAATTTGTCTATGAACATAGAAACACATATGCAATGATGCTTAAAAATCCAAAACTTGAAAAGCTTTTTCTGTCATCAATTCAAACATACCTATATGAGCAGTATTTGTTGGATTTTCCCAAAAGGGATTCAAAGTTGTTGCAGTATAGTGCCTATGCATGCACAAACTATGTTTACAGTATTATCAAATTATGGTCTGAGGATGGGTTTGATAAAACACCAGAAGAAATGTCTTTTCTTTTAACTGACTCTATTGGTATTGCAACAGATATTTTTTATTCTTGTTAAAACGAACAAACGGATAACGTTTGTTCGTTTTTTTGTTTTAGTTCAAATTATAATTATTTCTATAACATTGTTTTGGAGGTTATTATGTCAGCAGTTTGCAATAGATTTACTATGAAATCATCATCTAAGGATTCAGTTGAAATCCAATGCTTTGAAATCTTTGATGATACGAAAAAACAAAAAGGTATTGTGCATTTCACTCATGGATTTTCTGAGTGTACAGAAATGTTCATAGATGTTTTAGAATACCTTGCTGAAAATGGTTATTATGTCATTAGCATGGATTTTTTGGGACACGGCATAACGGTTGGACCTGGATGTGTTGGAATTACACCAAACGATACAAATAAAGCTATTTGGAAGGATATGTATAATCTTCAAAAGCTTGCTGTTGATAAACATCCAAATCTACCTGTATTTATGTACGGTCATAGTATGGGTGCAATGATGGTAAGAACATTTTTGGTAAAGTATAGGAAGAAAATACATGTTAATGCATGTTTCTTGTCTGGAGATTCAGCTTTACCGTCTATAACATTTCTTCTTGTACCGGCTGCACATATACTTGGAAGGGTTGTTTCCAATTATCCAACTAGTCTTATAAAGCGAAAAGAAAAATTTGTCGAAAAGAATTATGGAAATAACATTCCACTTGCAACGAAAATATTGACAAGTTGGATCTCATTTAATAAGGATCACAGAATACGTTTTGCAAATAGTCCTTATAGTAGTGGTGTTAATGCGAGCATGAGACACTTGCTAGGATTTGTGTTGAAAGCTCTTTCTACCTTTGCATATGCCGACACAATAGGTTGGGCTAAAAAAATGCCAAACGAAACCTTTGTTTTCCATGGCTGTGGACAGTGGGATATTGCAGGTTTTTTAGGATTTGGTCCAAGAATGCTTCATGGGAAACTAGAAAAAGCAGGAAAGAAACACGACTTTAAACTCTATAAAAAAAGTATGCACGAGGTTCATGTTGAAGATGAAGCAAAAGATGGTTTTTATAAAGATATATTAGAGGTTTTTGATAGCCGTTGTTAAATAAAAAAGCACTGATGATTTCTCATCGGTGCTTTTTTTGGCGGAGACGATGGGATTCGAACCCATGGGGGATTGCTCCCTAACTGATTTCGAGTCAGCCCCGTTATGACCACTTCGATACGTCTCCATGTGTTTTCTTTTGCCTTGATATTTTAGCAATTTGGTCTTGTAATGTCAAATAATAAGGTTTGTAAAAATACCTTTTTTGTGGTAATATATTTCCGCAAAAAAATATATTGGAGGAAATGAAAAATGGCAAATATCAAAAAGTATGTAGCCGAGTTTATTGGTACATTCGTACTTGTATTTTTCGGTTGCGGCACAGCAGTTATGGTAGGCTGCTCATCTGAAGCTGGCTCAGGCTATCTTCTTACAGCCCTTGCTTTCGGTCTTGTTATTGTAGCAATGGCTTATTCAATTGGTAACATTTCAGGTTGCCACATTAACCCAGCAGTATCTATTGCAATGCTCATTTCAAAGAAAATGGACATTAAGGATTTTGCAGGTTATGTAGTTGCACAGTGCATTGGTGCAACAGCAGGTGCTGGCGTTCTTGCAGCATTTGTAGGTCGTGAAAGTGGTCTTGGCGCAAATGGCCTTTACAATGGCAACATTGGCCTTTCACTTCTCATTGAAGTAATCCTTACATTCGTATTCGTTATTGCAATTCTTGGTGTTACATCTAAGGTTGAAAACGGCGCAGTTGCAGGTATTGTAATTGGTCTTTCACTTACTCTTGTACATATCCTTGGTATTGCATTCACAGGAACATCTGTAAACCCAGCTCGTAGCCTTGGTCCTGCTCTTCTTGCAGGTGGTAGCGCTCTTTCATGCGTTTGGGTATTCATTGTAGCTCCACTCGTTGGTGGTGCTCTTGCAGCTCTTTGTTACAACTTCCTTGCATCTGAGAAGAACTAATGAAGAATTTAATTGATAAACTAAGGACAACTAAAGATTTATCAAATGACGAACTCCGTGAACTTATTGAGTCCTCGGAGTTCGACTCATATCTTTTTTCAGTTGCAGATGAAGTGCGTCGTTCCGTTTATGGAACAGACATTTATATTAGAGGACTAATTGAACTTACAAATTATTGTAAGAACGACTGCTACTACTGTGGCATTCGTAGAAGTAACAAGTGTGCGGAAAGATACAGACTTTCTAAAGAAGATATAATGGAGTGCTGTAAGAGCGGGTATGAACTTGGATTCAGAACCTTTGTTTTACAGGGCGGAGAAGATGCATTCTTTTCAGACGAAATACTTTGTGACATTGTTTCTAGTATTAAAAAAGAGTATCCAGACTGTGCGGTAACTCTGTCCCTTGGCGAGCGCTCATATGAGAGCTACAAACGTCTTTATGACGCTGGGGCAGACAGATACTTACTCAGACATGAAACGGCCCTTACAGAGCATTACAGACGCCTTCATCCAGACAATATGACTTTGGAAAACAGAAAGGCCTGTCTTTTCAACTTAAAGGAAATAGGGTACCAGGTTGGTGCGGGCTTTATGGTTGGCTCACCTTACCAGACCACAGACAACTTAATTGCAGACCTTCGTTTCCTTCAAGAACTTCAACCTTCCATGATTGGAATTGGTCCATTCTTAACTCACAAGGACACACCATTCAAGGATTTTGAAAATGGAAGCCTTGAACTTTCACTTCGTATGCTTGCCATTCTACGCCTCATGTTCCCATATGCACTTCTTCCGTCAACAACCGCTCTTGGTACGGCCGACAAAGATGGAAGAGAGAAGGGCATAAAGGCTGGTGGAAACGTTGTAATGCCAAACCTTTCGCCTTCTTCTGTCAGGAAAAAATATGAACTATATGATGACAAAATTTGTACGGGCGATGAAGCTGCTGAAAGCCTTTTAAACCTTTCAAAACGTATGGAATCTATAGGATATAAAATAGTAGTCTCCCGTGGAGACGTAAAAAAGTGCTAGAGAATTTCTCTAGCACTTTTTT
>DCGS01000043.1:46119-46481 GCA_002314645.1 Ruminococcaceae bacterium UBA1772 | reverse complement strand
CTATAGCTTTCAATTGCTTTTTGAATTGCTTTGTTGTGAGTCCAAGGCTCTAGTTCCTTTTTCTCAATGAAAGGAATAACGGAGTCCCACTGCTTTGCAAGGGCAGTTGCAAAGTACCATGCTACCATCATTTTTACATAGTAGTCGTCATTTTTAACCTTTGTAATTGCTTTTACTTGCTTTAAATTAAAGTCCTCATCTAGGAAGTAAGTCATAAGCTGTTCAATGCCAAAACGGATTGTATAAACATCTGTTGATTTCATCCATTCATAGCATTTCTTTTCAAGAACGTCTTTTTCCTTCTTGAATACTTTAGGTCTCATTGAGTCACAAGTTGCCCAGTTATCCACATATGGAAGAAA
>DCGS01000043.1:0-46056 GCA_002314645.1 Ruminococcaceae bacterium UBA1772 | reverse complement strand
AAAGCGTGGAAGTTGTTTTCTTCAAAGTACTTATGAGGAAGTTTGTTTATGAATTCATTACATTCCTCTTTGTGTTCTTTATAGTAGGTTTTAGTAAACTTACGAAGGATTGGAACTCTAATTCCAATTATGGTTTCCTTGTCTATTGTAGGAACAAGTTTTGCGTGGAATTCTCTATATTCTTTATCCTGTAACTCAAAGAGTCCTTTTTGAATATCAGTCATCCTAGAACCACCTTGTTATCTTTTATTGTAACTCCTTCTGCTTCAAGAAGTGCTTTTTGTGCATCTATTCCACCAAAGGCAAAAGCTGGGCAGAGGCTTCCATCTGAGTGAACCACTCTAAAGCATGGTGTGCCATCTGGATCTGGATTTTTATGTAGCGCATTTCCAATGGCCCTTGCAAGCTTTGGATTTCCAAGTGCTGTGCCTATGTCTGCGTAGGTTCTAACTTCTCCATATGGAATTGTTTTTACAACCTCGTACACACTTTTTTCAAACTCAGTCATTAAAGTTCACCACTTTTGAATTTGTTTATCATTTCCCATGTAAGGCTGATGTCGTCAATGCGGTCAGGAATATCATTCCTATTTACAAAAAGTGCCTCAGCAAGTTCTTCTTTATCTATTTTAATTTCATCTGAGCCGTCGAGGTCACAGACAAATCCTAGAAGGAGAGTGCCTGTAAAGGACCATGGTTGGCTTTTATAAAACTTAATGTTTTTAACTTTAAGGCCAACCTCTTCCATTACTTCACGGCGTACTGTGTCCTCTATAGGCTCACCAATTTCGTTAAATCCTGCAATGAGCGCATAGTGGCTCTTTGCAGGTCCCTGTGCGTACCTTGAAAGAACAATGCGGTCACCGTCTGTAATGGCCACTATTACCGCAGGACTAATTACTGGGTACACAGGGACCTTACAAGAAGGGCACATTAACATGCGCTCCTTTTCGGAATGCTGCATTGGTTCGCCACAACATCCGCACAATTTGTGCTGCTTATACCAGCCTGATAGCTGCATTGCAGTAACGGCTGCAAATTTTAAATGTTTAGGCCCTGCTGTTCTTAATTCAAATGCACCTAGTAAAGAATAGCCTTCAAGGGTAAATGGTGTTTCTGAAAGAAAGTATTTCCGATTACTAATTGAAAAAAGGTATGTAAGCTTTAATTCTTCTTTTACTTCTTTATATATAGGAAACGAAAATTCATTTTCACATACCTTCACAAGGAGCTTTCCTTTTTCAATAAGAACTATTGCAGAGTTTTCGTCTGGTTTTTCATTTCTATACTGGTTGTCATACTCATATGGTGCAATATCTTGGATCATTTTTCTTCATCTCCATTTTCTGTAAGAACATCCATGAGTTGATGTAGAGTTTGCATGAGAAGATATGCTTTAACATTACCAAAAGAAACAGAGGAGAGGAGTTCCTTTGGAACACAAACTGCTTCCTTCTTTAAGTTGCGACCCTTTTCTGTTAAACATATTTTCATGTTTCTTTCATCTTTAGGGTCTCTAACTCTTGTAACATACTCAAGTGCCTCAAGCTTTTTAAGAAGAGGGGTGAGTGTACCAGAGTCAAGGAAGAGTCTTTCTCCAAGTTCTTTTACATTAATATTATCCTTTTCCCAAAGAGCCATAAGGGTAATGTAACCTGTGTATGTTAAGCCATATGGATCTAGTAATGGTTTATATCTTCTTATTACCTCTTTAGAACACACATAAAGGGAAAAGCATAACTGGTTATCCAGTTTTAGAAGTTCATCATCTGGAATTGCAGAGAGAGCAAGCTCGGCTGCTCTATCACTCATATTTTTCTTAGCCATATAATTCACCTTTTAAAACTTTATTTCTAACTAATTGTACACAATTCATTTCCGTTTTGCAATGAGAGTCATAAAAATGTTTTTGAAAAACTTGTTGACAACTAAAATTAAATTGTGTACAATTCAATTGCAATCAATTAAAAACAGCGACAACAAATCGCCAAAAGAAAGGAAGATGTAAAATGACAATCTATGATTTTATCGTTCGTGACGCAGAGGGCAATGAGGTAGCAATGAAGGACTATGAAGGTAAAGTATTACTTGTAGTCAACACTGCAACAGGCTGCGGATTCACTCCTCAGTATGAAGGTCTTCAGGATCTTTACGAGAAGTATCAGGCACAGGGCTTTGAAATTATTGACTTCCCATGCAACCAGTTCGCAAATCAGGCTCCTGGCACAGAAGAAGAAATTGTTGACTTCTGTCAGTCTCGTTACTCAGTAACCTTCAAGCAGTTTGAAAAGATCAAGGTTAACGGACCAGATGAGCATCCAATTTACACATACCTTAAAAGCCAACAGGGCGGTATGCTTTCATCAGCAATCAAGTGGAATTTTACAAAGTTCCTTGTAGATAGAAATGGTAACGTTGTTGATAGATTTGGACCAATTGACACACCAGCAAAAATTGACGCTAAAATTAATGAATTACTTTAATTTAAACTAGCTTAGGGGGCTTTAATATGGAATACATTTATGAAACAAGTGGAGTATGTTCTACTCACATAAAGTTTGATATAAACGGAGACAAGATCTCAAACATTGAGTTTTTTGGTGGCTGTAATGGTAACCTCAAGGCAATATCTTCTCTCTGTGATGGAATGACAGTAGAAGAGATTGAAAGTAAATGTTCTGGCATTGAATGTGGTAGAAGACCAACATCTTGCTCAGACCAGTTTGCAAAGGCTGTTAGAGAAGCATATGAAGCTGCCAAAGCTGAAGGCATAGGCCAGTAAGGAACATAAAAAAAGAGCTAAGTCCATTGGACTTAGCTCTTTTACTTTTAACTTACAAATTGGAACACACAAAATGCCGCATATATTAAGAGAAGAATAATTCCCTGAACTCTTGTAAGCTTTCCTTTAAGAAGTGCTGGTACAGTTAAAATAAGCATAACTGCGAACACTACAGGAATATCTACAAGAAGCGATGCGTTCATTCCTGCAATAGTTTTTGAAGCAGGAACATCAAATGGTGAAAGTGTTGTTGAAACACCAGATACCAATACAAGGTTAAAGATGTTAGCGCCAATTACGTTACCAAGAGAAAGGGCACCGTGTCCTTTTCTGAGCGATGTAATTGCTGTTACAAGCTCTGGAAGTGAAGTGCCAAGTGCTACGAATGTGAGTGCAATTACTGATTCAGGTACACCAAGTGCTTGTGCAATTAGTGTTCCGTTATCTACAAGTAAATCAGCACCAACGGCAATAAAGGCAGCACCAATAATAAGCTTTATAATGTCTCTTACTATAACTCGTGGGTCGTCGCTTGCATCTGGACCATTTTCAGACGAAAGGTTTACGTCTGGCTTTGGTGAACTGATTGCCTCTTTAACAAGCATTCCAATATAAAGTACAAATACTGCAAGAAGTACAATACCTGTAACTCTTGAGAAATGTCCTGTTGCATATGCGGTTGCTGCATAAAAGAGGGCAGAACCGAAGAAGAATGCAACTGGTTTTACAAGAGACTTTTTGTCTACATCAGAAGGTTTTGCAGTAATGGTAATTGCAGCAATAAGTGCTGTGTTACAAATGATAGAACCAAGTGCATTACCGTATGCAATTTCTCCATGACCAGATACTGCTGATGTTGCAGAAACCATTACTTCTGGAAGAGTGGTACCAATAGCTACAACTGTTGCACCAATGAGAAGCTCTGGAACGTGAAATTTATGAGCAATACCAGTTGCTCCATCTACGAACCAGTCTCCACCTTTAATGAGAAGTACAAGTCCTACAATAAAGAGAAGAACGGGAATAAGCATTTAAATGCCTCCAAATTTGTTTTATATATGTTATTTTAAGAACTTATCAATTATGCCATAAAGACTGTCAAAAGCTTTGTCGTCATTTGTCTTTGAAGCATTTTTGATTGAGTGCTTGAAGTGCTCTTTAATAATTACTCTTGCTGTACTGTTAATTGAAGACTGAACAGCTGAGAGCTGAATGAGAACATCTCCTGCGTCACTATCGTTTTCAATCATTCTTTTTACAGATTCAAGATGCCCAATAGAACGTGAAACTCTATTAAGAACTGCCTTCTTCTGCTCAGCAGAATGATTTACCGGATGGTGTTCATGTGTCTGCTTATGGTGTGGTGCATCATAACCAGTTTTAATATTGTTATCTGAGTTACCCCAAATTGCACGAAGGTAATTTGCGGTTTCAAAGTCCTTTGTACCCATACCATATCCAATGTTTTCCATGTTCATAACAGGCATTGGACCAAAGTTTGAAACAAAGTATTTAAGAAGTGCAGCACCAGTTGGTGTACAAAGCTCTCCTTGAACGTCTGTAGCATATACAGGAATTCCTTGAAGAAGGATTGAAGTTGCTGGGGCAGGGACTGGAAGAATACCGTGAGCACACTTGATTTTTCCTGAACCTGTATGAACTGAAGATGCAAGAATAAAGTCTGGAGCAAGCTTTTCAATAAGCATTGAAACAGCAACAATATCTGCTACGGCATCCTTCATTCCAACCTCATGGAAGTGAACGTCAACAACAGTTTCACCATGTACCTGGCTTTCTGCTTCAGCAATAAGCTTATAAACGTTTATTGCATCTGTTTTTACAGTCTCAGAAACATTGAGCGATCTAATTAATCTTTCAATGTCACCAAGTGAACTGTGGTGATGATCATGCGCATGATCATGATGATGCTCATGCTCATGGTCATGATGATGTTCATGCTCATGATCATGATGATGCTCTATGCCATGCTGGTGCATATACTCATGATGCTTTTCTTCAAGTGCAAGCACTTTTTCTCCTGGCTTTTCTTCTTCGCCGTATATTTCAACCTTAAAGTGTGTGCCAGTAACGCCACACTTTACAGATGGAATGGCGTAAGTCTTAACGCCAGGTATGCCAGCTGCATTGAGTTCTTCTAGGAATTCTTCTTTGTCGTCAATAAGTTCCCAAAGAGCAGCTGAAAGCATGTCACCTGCAGCACCATTGCAACAATCTATGTAAAGAGTCTTCATTTTGGGTTAATTCCTTTATTTTGTATTGTTTGCTATGAGAAGGTCGCGAATTTCAGCAAGCAGCTCTGCCTCTGTTGGAGCAGCTGGAGCTTCTTCTACTACTTCTTCAACAGCTTCTTCCTTCTTTGAAGTTTTGTCCTTAACCTTGTTGAGTGTACGAACCATTGTGAATACAACAAGTGAAATGAGGAGGAAGTTGATGATTGCACTAATAAGTGTACCAATTGGGAAAATACCAACAGTTACTGATGAGAAATCAGCCTGTCCTGCAATGAGTGTAATGATTGGGTTGATAATGCTTTCAATGAGAGCGTTAACGATTGCTGTGAAAGCGCCACCTACAACAACGCCGACAGCCATATCCATTACGTTTCCTCTTGCAATAAATTCTTTGAATTCAGCTACAAAGCCCTTTTTTTCTTCTGCCATTTTTCATTCTCCTTTTTTATATAAATTAAAAAATTGCATGACAGTATTTTATCAAATTGTTAATTATTATACAAGTATTATTAATTACAATATAAAAAGGACTTCAAGAATTCTTGAAGTCCTTTTAGTTTTTAACTTAGTTCATTTCTAATATCTTCAAGACGTTTTGAAATTTGGTTAGAAATTGAACTGTTGGCAGATTTTAAGTTTTCGTATTCAAGGTCTGTTCCATCTACTGGAGCACCTTTAGATTCCTCAGTGACAAGAGGGATTTCAGATACTATTTCAGGTGATACTTCACTGCTTGTTGAATACAAAGCTTCCTTTGAAATATTTTCACGATCAAGCTTTCTAATGTAAATAGTTATCTTCTGCTCTCTAGAACCATAGATTATAGATATTTCTATAACCTTGTTTGGCTCGCTTTCACAAGCAAAGTATTTAACAATAGTTGGAGAATTGTGTGAGAAATATTCAATGAGGTTGTCAAGATAGGTGAGGCGTCTGAATGCCATTCTATCATCTTCACTGATTAACTTATTCTTAATGGTGTTGGTTATTTGTGAATAAGTCATATCTTCTTCGTTGAAGAAGTCTGAGTCAAGAGAAAGACCACCAATTAAATCGACGTTTTCAGTTTCAATATCAACGCTATATGCATATTCGTACATTGCAAGTGAGTAGCTAAGACGATGTGCATATTCGTTGAGAGCTTTTTCCGTCTCTTTCTGTTCATCTATTGACCTTGTGAAAATGAAAACGTGCTTTTCTTTACCAAAGGTTAGTCGGTTTGCAATAATCAGCGATTCAAACCACTCATATTTATTTGGATTTGAATTGCTTGAAGCTTGATAAGTAACACTTGTATGAGTATTGCCACTATTCCAAAGATTCTTTAAAGCTTCAAGAGAGAAGATTTGACTAAAGGTCTCTCTGTCAGATTCAGGAACAGTTTGAATAAGGTGAGCATTCAAATATGTTGAATATTTACCTTCTGTGTATTTTTCCTCTTTGGAAATTGTAATGTATTCACTAAGTTCAAACTCATCCTTGTCCAGCAAGATATGGTTTACGCTGTCATATACATTTGAGAATGCAGCAGTTGTAACCTTCTTCTTTAATGTATCCATAGCCTCTCGGGTTTTCTCTTCAGTATTGTCGAGAATTGAAAGGAGAAGCTTCTGGTTTGTCTGTAATGTATATGTAGCAACATAAGAGTGATAATAATCAACTTTTCTTGATGGTTTACAAAGCACTTCAACAACAAGAGGTGTGTTATTGTTTTCTTTAAAGTAAGCTTTAATGTTTTCAATATCTACTACAGAAGAAATGATTTCTTTGTAATCTGGATGAATAATGTTTTCATTGATGAATTTTCTTGCATCATCATAACTTGTACCATCTTTGAGTATTGCAAGTGTACTTGTGTGGCTTTCAAGTTTTTCAAGAAGCTTTGTTTCAATGTCTATTTCAAATACGACACCATTAAATGTAGAATAAACACTTGAAAAACGATTTTGGAAGGCCTCAAGTTTTTCTTCAGTTTCTTTGTAGTTGTCAATTACATTGAAGTATGCAAAGAATACCTGGCTGTCTGATCTACCACCACTTGCTTTAATAATATGGATTTTCATCCAGGAATAAGAACCGTTCTTGCGAAGGTGTCTGTACTCAAAATCTAATTCTTTGTTTGTCTTAAAGTGTTCAACAAGATTAATTGGATTCATGTAGTTAAGTACATTATCTACATCCTTTGGATGAACATACTTTGGAATTACATCATTAATAAATGATGAGAAGAATCCACGCTCAGCAATTCTTTCAAACTTTCCTGAAGGTTCTCCAGGGTAGTACATGTGGAAAATGTTTCCGTTTGTGTTTATTTCACAAATGGCAGTATATGTACTTCTAAGAGAGTTATCTATTGAGTTTGTAAGAGGTACATCAAGTGGTACGGCTTCAAACTTGTCGAAGTCTAAATCTATATCCTCGTCTGTGTCTATATTCTCACTGTTAAGATGTTCTTCAAACTCAGTTAGAGGAAGAGGCTTTGAGTAAATATAGCCTTGGATGAGAGTACAACCAATGAGTTTAAGGAAGTCAACGGCTTCCATAGTTTCAACGCCTTCAGCAACAGTCTTAATGTTAAGAGCTCTAGCCATGGAAACTACGCTTCTAACAACTGAACGGTCACGTGCAATGTTGTCACTTTCTTTGAAGAATATTCTGTCAAGCTTAAGTGTATCAACAGGGAGTGATTTAAGAATGTTAAGAGAAGAGTATCCTGAACCAAAGTCATCTATTGAACAGGTAAAGCCGTGGCTTTGGAAGTCCCTAATTAAGTTTTGGAAGTACTTTTCATCCTCGAAGAAAATACCTTCAGTGAATTCAAGTTCAATTAACTTGTCTGGAATGTCATATTTCTCCTTAATAGAAATATATGACTCCTTAAAGTTTGGCATTGTAATTTCAACAGGTGAAATATTAAGTGAAATTGGAACTACTGGAAGACCTTCGTTTAGTCGCATTCTTTGGAATCTTGCAACTACTTCCATTACGTAAAGGTCTACATCATGAACAAATCTGTTCTGTTCAAAAAGAGGAATGAATTTTACTGGTGGAATGAGGCCCTTCTCTGGGTCTACCCATCTTATGAGAGCTTCACCAGCAGCAAGCTTTCCGTTAGCAGTTCTGTATTTTGGCTGAACATATACTCTGAACTCGCCGTTTTGGAGAGCTTTATGCATTTTAGATTCTATGTTCTTCTTTTCAACCTGTTCGTTGTAAATTGCTGCGTCATATACGGCAATACCTGTGTCGCTATGTTCAATTGAATAGAGTGCAACAAGGCAACGGTCATACATTGCGTTTATTGAAAGAGTTTCAATGTCTTCTGGCTGAATCTTGTAAATACCCATTTGGAATTCAAGTCTAATATGAGACTTAGCAAGAGGACCTATAGTACTTACTCTTTCTGTTAACTTGTAAAGGAACATTTCGTTTTCTGTGTCACTTAGGTCACGTTTCGTAATGAAAACGAATTTGTCACCAGAAATACGTGAGAATATTTCATCTTCCTCTAGGAGATCATCAATGTTCTTTGAGATTTCAATGAGGATTTTGTCTCCTATGTCATAACCGAATGCATCGTTTATATATCTAAATCCAACAATGTCGGCACATGCAATATAGTATTCGCCTGCATCCTTGCCGTTTAACATTTCAGTAGCGTCTTCTTTAAATTTTGCGAAGTTTGGATATCCTGTAAGAGGATCTTTATAGGCAATATTTTGTATTTTCTCCGCTGTGTTTCTTGTTGCTTTAAAGAATCTGTAAGCAAGAGTAGCAATAATGAAGAAAAGCAAAACAGATGATACAAAAATAGTGCTTAAAAGATTACCAGTTGCTGAGAATAAAACTTTAGTAGGTACTACGCGAGCAATATCAAAGTTATATTTTGAACTATCTCTATTTGTATAGGATACAGCATACTTTATTCCATCTATTTCAACTGTTGTTACCTTTGAAACTATGCCTTTATATGTTTTTGTTCTAGGCGGGTTATTACTAACCTTTAACTTGTCTATTACCTCAAAAATGTTTGTGTCATCTTTGAATATATCTTCACCATTTTTAGATGAATAAAGAATGTTACCATTTGACTGATAAATAATGTCTATGCCATCTTCTGCATAGTACTTGTTTGAATAGGAATTATCAAGAAGATCAGTGTAGTCATATAAACATACAACTTGGCATTTGCGTCCTTCACTATCCTTAAAATCTTTTATCATCATTGTAACTGTGTTTCCAGTTACTCGGTCTTTACCTTTGTAGAAATCTACTTCTGTATCCAACAGCTTTTTTAGTTCGGTATTTTTGGCGTTAGTAACTAACCCACTTTCGCCATTACTGTAATAGTAGTGACCATTTGCAATTAATATTATAGAAGTACAGGTTGGTGAAACTGACTTTTTAAGCGTATAAGCTACAAGAGAACCGTACTTTTCAGGTGTATAGTTCTGGAGCTCATACGAAAAAATTTCAGCAATTGCTTCTGTTTGTCTCGTGTCAGTTTCAACTTCCATTTCCATAGTTGCTACAGTGTCTGCTGTGGACTGAAGAAGAGAGTCTTCTGCAATTTGCTGAGTCTTACCATAGGTAAAAGTTAGAACTGTTAAGAATACAATTACAAAGACAGTTGCAACGCCACCAAATATAATTATGCTTTTATTAATTCGTTTTTGATCCGTATGCATAGGGGCTTAACCTCCCAATAATAGAGATATACATACAAATTATAACAAGATATTAATCGAATGTATAGTGTTATTTAATATAATGAGAAAATATTTGTTAAAAATATATAAATACTTTGATTAGTCTCGTTGACAAAAGGCTGTTATGGTGTTAGAATTTATTCTGTAAATTTGTATAAAAAAGTGCGTAGTTTTTTGAATTTTTTGAACAAATCGCATACCGTTTCCGGAGGGATAAACTTGAGTAACAAAACCACAGAAATAAGACGAGTAAAAATGAAAATGCTGGCTCTGCTAGTCATCATATACAGTATAATTACGTCTGTTGCAGTAGTCCTAGCGCTTATAAACTTACAACTGGCAACAACCGCTTTGTATTTGTATACGAACTTTGCAGTTCTTGCATTTACGTATTTGCTGTTTGCAATAATTAGTACATATTTGGCACTTTACAAATATGAAACACGTATGGATAAATATGCAGACACCGACCGACTTACCAACGGAATCAACTATGAAAGATTCTTAAAAGAAGCAGACCTTATGCTTGAGGATAAGTCTAAGAAGTATGCTGTATTTTATTCAGATATTATGAATTTTAAATATATTAATGACACGTTCGGTTATGATGTAGGCGACAATTTACTCATGTATATTTCGGCACGTATTAAGGAAACTGTAGGAAACAGCGGATATTTTGCTCGTATTTCTGCTGATAACTACACCGCCATTATCCCTTACGAAGACAAGAATGAATTTGTTGAATATATTTACTCCATAATAGATGACGTTTGTTGGTTTGAAGATATTCAGAAGGCTCACTATAAGCCAGAAATCTATGTTGGTATTTTCTGCAGTGGTGAAGCAGATGCAGACCTTACAATAAGTGAAATGATAGACAGAGCAAACATGGCTCAAAAGTCTATTAAGGGAAGCTCTGAGTACCACATTGCATATTACACAGAGGAAATTAGAGAACGTGTAATTGCAGAAAAAGAACTTGAAAGAAGAATGGAAAGTGCGCTTGCAAACGAAGAGTTTAAAGCATACTTCCAGCCAAAATATGAAGTTTCTACTGGTGAAATAGTTGGTGCTGAGGCGCTTGTTCGTTGGGATAGCCCAGAGACTGGATTCATGTCTCCAGCAAAATTTATTCCACTCTTTGAACAGAACGGTTTCATTATTAACCTTGACCAGTATGTATTTGAAACTGTATGTAAGAATATGAGAGAGTGGCTGGATGCTGGCATAAAGGTTGTTCCTGTATCCATCAACGTTTCAAGACTTCAGTTCTACAGACTTGACTTCGTAAAGCGTTATACAAAAATTAAAGAAAAATATGATATTCCAGATGGACTTTTAGAGCTTGAATTTACTGAAAGCATTGTATTTGAGAACCTTGAAATATTGAGAAAAATAGTAATGAGCCTTAAGAAGGTTGGTTTCTCTTGTTCAATAGACGACTTTGGTTCAGGATATTCATCGCTCAATATTCTTAAGAACCTTCCAATGGACACATTGAAGCTTGACAGATTGTTCTTTAAAGATAGTGACAATTTGGAAAGAGATAAAGCTCTTATTTCCAGCGTAGTAACAATGTCAAGAGCCCTCAACATGAAAACAGTTGCTGAAGGTATTGAAAATTGGGCGCAGGTTAACTTCCTTAAGGAAATTGGTTGTGACATAATTCAAGGTTATGTTTACTCAGAACCAATTCCTCATTCAAGATTCACTATGCTTCTTGAGGGTAACAGACGTAAGGAAATGCCTGCAGAGTTCCAGGCTGGCAGAAATATTGTTGTTGATGATGACGGAACTGCTGCAGCTGAGAAATTGAAATCAATTATGAGTCTCCTTCCAGGAATGCTTCTTGAAGTAGATTTTAATGCTGATACTTTTAAGGTTGTAAATGTTAATGTAAGTAAAATTGCAGAAAATATGAAGCATGTTCAACTTGAAGGTGGCAACTATAGTAGCATATTTGCAAAAATAATAGACAAGTATGTTCATCCAGATGATGTGGCAGTTGTTAAGAATAGATGTTTGCCAATATCTGTTATGTCAACCTTCTATCAGAACGAAACAACAATTGTTACTGAAATGCGAATCCTTAGCAAGGAAACAAATACATATGAATGGTCTAAGATTAGTATTGTTAGAATTAATCCAGATCCTAATTCAAACGACTTTAGAGCATATGTGTATTCAGAAGCTATTAACCAAAAGACAGACAAGACGGCAGAAAGAAAGGTACTTATTTCTGAGTCTGTAAGATCTGCTCTTATGAATGTATGTACATTTATTTATGAGTTTGACCCAAGTGCAGGAACATTTAAAAAGCTCTATTGTGACAATGCAAAGGTTGGTAATCAGCCAGACTCTGGTGACATTGCTTGGGTACTTGAAATATATGCACCAAAACTTCTACTTAAAGAAGATACAGAAAGATTCATAAATTTCTGTAACACAGAGAGTGTTGAAAAGGCATTTGAAAGTGGTAAAGAACAGCTTCTTTCTACCTTTAAAGTAAATATTGGTGGAAAGATTATGAATCTTAAAGTCATTATTTCTAAGATGAAGTTTGAAAGAAATGGCAAGGAAGAAACAAGATACGTATTTATTGGACATGCTGAAGACGAAAGCAAGCAGTTTGAAGAGGCTCATAAGGCTCTTGAATCTGCAATTAATGATACAGTAGTTAATTTTTGTGACATTATTTTCTATGTTGATGCAGACGAAAATAAATACAGCGTATATCAGACCAAGCCACCTTTCTTAAACATACCTGACAATCAGAGCTATGAAAGTGCAGTTGACAAGTTTATAGACAATATAGTACATGAAGAGGATAAGGAAAAAGCTATGAAATTCCTCTCTATAGATACTATAAAGGAAAAAATTGCTAACAATGAAAAGGGTGGCTCAATTAAGCTCAGATGTCGCACAAAGGACAAGGAACAGTACGGTACAATGACAATTGTTTCTATGTGCTCTGTGAAGGACGAAAAGCCATATGCTACATTCTTTGTTCAGGACACATCTAAATAATAGAATATAAAAAATAAGACACTCAATTCGAATGAATTGAGTGTCTTTTATTGTGCTTAATTTACTTGTTAGATAAGTCCACCAACACTAGCAATTGCAGCTGCGAATACTGTTGAAATAACAGTCATGAGCTTAATGAGAATGTTGATTGATGGGCCTGAAGTATCTTTGAATGGGTCACCAACTGTGTCACCAACAACTGCTGCGTGGTGAGCGTCTGAACCCTTACCGCCGTATACGCCGCTTTCAATGTACTTCTTAGCGTTATCCCAAGCACCACCAGCGTTTGACATGAAGATAGCCATGAGAACACCAGATACAAGAGAACCAGCAAGAAGACCACCAAGAGCTTCTGGTCCAAGAAGGAAACCAACAGCAAGTGGTGCAAGAACAGCAATTACGCCAGGAACGATCATTTCCTTAAGAGCAGCCTGTGTTGAGATAGCAACGCATGTCTTGTAGTCAGGCTTTGCTGTACCTTCAAGGATACCAGGAATTTCGTGGAACTGACGACGAACTTCTTCAATCATCTTATTAGCTGCCTTACCAACTGAATCCATTGTGAATGCAGAGAAGAGGAAAGGAAGCATACCACCAATAAGAAGACCAATAACAACCATTGCGTTTGTAACGTCGATTGACATTACTTCACCAGTTGTCTTAGAGATTGTCTCTGTGTATGTTGAGAAGAGAGCAAGAGCTGTAAGAGCAGCTGAACCAATTGCGAATCCCTTACCAACAGCAGCTGTTGTGTTACCAACTGAGTCGAGCTTATCTGTGATTTCACGAACTGATTCCTCAAGACCTGACATTTCAGCAATACCACCAGCGTTATCAGCAATTGGGCCGTAAGCGTCAACTGCAACTGTAACACCTGTTGTTGAAAGCATACCTACAGCTGCAAGAGCAATACCGTAGAGACCTGCAAAGTGGTAAGCAAGGAAAATGCCGATTGCAATAAGAAGAATTGGAATAGCTGTTGAAAGCATACCAACTGAAAGACCAGAGATGATTGTTGTAGCTGGACCTGTCTGTGACTGTTCAGCAATCTTCTTAACTGACTTGTAAGAGTCAGATGTGTACATTTCTGTAACTGTACCAATAAGAAGACCAACAATAAGACCAGCGATGATTGCGATGAATGCACCGAAGCCTACGAAGCAGTAGTTGCAAAGAACAAATGCTGCAATAACTACGAGAATTGATGATACCCACTGAGCAATCTTAAGTGCTGTATGAGGGTTTGAACCATCCTTACCACGTACGAAGAATGTAGAAATGATTGAAGCTACAATTCCGAGAGCTGCAAGGAAGAGTGGGAAAAGAACGCCAGAACCTGGGATCTTTTCAACGATTGTTGAATCTGCTGTAAGAAGAGCACCAAGTGTAACTGCTGAAACTACAGAACCAACATATGATTCGTAAAGGTCAGCACCCATACCAGCAACGTCACCTACGTTGTCACCAACGTTATCAGCAATAACTGCAGGGTTTCTTGGGTCATCCTCTGGGATATTGTTCTCAACCTTACCAACAAGGTCAGCGCCTACGTCAGCAGCCTTAGTATAAATACCACCACCAACACGAGCGAAGAGTGCAATTGAAGAAGCACCAAGTGAGAAACCGAAGAGTACGGTTGTGTCCTTTGTGAGCATGTAGATTCCGCCAACACCAAGAAGGCCGAGACCTACAACTGACATTCCCATTACGGCACCGCCTGAGAATGCAATTGAGAGAGCTTTGTTCATTCCGCTCTCTTTAGCAGCGTTTGCAGTACGAACGTTTGCCTTTGTAGCAACTGTCATACCGAAGAAACCTGCAAGAACTGAGAATACAGCACCTGCAATGAAGCATGCAGCCATTACCCAGCTCTTAAGACCAAATCCGATTACGAGGAAGAGAACTGCTACGAAAACTACAAGGATTTTGTACTCAGCTGTTAAGAAAGCGAGTGCACCCTCATGGATGTTTCCAGCAATTTCCTTCATTCTGTCTGTTCCCTCAGGAGCCTTGTTAACTCTGAGTGCAAGGATAAGTGCAAAGCAAAGAGCAATTACGCCTGCAACTGGAACAAGAAAAAGAAACTTTTCCATTTTAGATCCTCCCAAATTATTTTGTTTTTAATAAAGGTCTTATAAACCTTGATAAGACTAAAACATTTTAACAAATGAATATACTAAATTCAACATAAAAATTATTACTACAATTGACAATTATTTAACAAAGTCAAAACTGAACAAAAAATTGACGAAAAATAGACCTCTTTATACCTATTTGTATAAAGGGGTCGTCAGACTGTCAAAAAAAGATTGATAAAAAATTTAACAATTTCACAAAAAAGCCTTGCAATTAAGGGTTGAATAACATATACTGTAACTGTAAGTGGGGCAAATTCCCTCAAAATTTATGCAAAATGGTGCAGAATGGAGTGAAATAGTTTGGATTTCCTTGGAACATACAATCATAGTCTTGACGCGAAAAACAGACTATTTATCCCTGCAAAGTACAGAGATTTCCTTGAGGGTGGTTTCGTTATTTGTAAAGCACCAGATAAGTGCCTTTATATCTATTCACAAGCTGAATGGGAAAAGGTAGCTGAACAGGTTAAGTCTCTCCCAGGTTCTGAACAATACAGAAGATATAAGAGAGACTTCTTTAAAAATGCTGATATGGCTGAACTGGATAAGCAAGGACGCTTTACAGTGAAAGCCGAATTAATAGAATATGCTGGTCTTTCAAAGGATGTAGTAATCTTAGGCTCTGGTAACAAATTTGAAATTTGGGATACAGAAGAGTACGAGGATGATTGCTACAACGTTCGCGGTGCAGATGAACTTGATATAGAGGTTATCTTCTAATGGATGAAATAAACTTTGAACACATTCCAGTGCTGCTTGAAGAAACAATAAATTCCCTCCGAATTAAACCTGATGGAATTTATTTGGACGCTACCGCTGGTGGCGGAGGCCATTCAAGCGAAATACTTAAGGCGCTCGGTGAAAACGGTCGCCTTATTGCCGTTGATAGGGATCCCGACGCCATAAAGACGCTCGAGGCTCGTATTGGCAGTGACAAGAGAGTAACAATTGTCCATGACAATTATTGCAATATAAAATCAATTCTTTCGAGCCTCGGCATTGCCGGGGTTTCAGGCATACTTGCCGACCTTGGCGTAAGTTCACATCAGTTGGACACGGCTGAGCGCGGTTTTTCGTTTCACAACGACGCTCCGCTGGACATGCGTATGAGCCAAGAAGGCCCAACAGCAGCGGATTTGTGCAACACTTTGCCTGAAGAAGAACTCAGGCGTATAATCCGCGACTATGGCGAAGAAAAGTACGCAGCTAGTATTGCCAAGAACATTGTAAAGGCAAGGGACTTTACACCAATTGAAACCACGTTACAATTGGTTGATATTATAGGGGCGTCAATGCCTGCTAAAGCACGTAGGAACGGGCATCCAGCAAGGCGAACCTTTCAAGCACTTCGTATAGAAGTTAATGGGGAACTTGAAAAATTGACAGATTCAGTGAATGACATGTTTGACTCACTTGAACTAAACGGAATGCTCTCTATAATTACATTCCATTCTTTGGAAGACAGAGCTGTAAAACAGGCGTATGCAAAATTCTGTGAAGGATGTACTTGTCCTCCTGAATTTCCAGTTTGTGTTTGCGGCAACACTCCAAGAGGAAAGCTTGCGTTTAAATATAAAGAGGCTTCAGAAGAGGAGCTTTCAAAAAATGCAAGGTCAAGAAGTGCAAAGCTTCGTTCTATAGAACGAATTAAATAACATTACATTATATAGAAGGGTGGTGGAGCCAATGGCTTCAAATAATGAAGCAGTGAATTACAATAGAATAAATATGTATGGCTCTGCTGCACCAAAAATAAATACTCCTGCCCCTAAGAGAAAACCAAATGAGGTTCAAAGGCCAAGAGTAGTTAAGAAAACAAGAAAACAAATAAAGTTGGAGCAGAGAAGAAGCGCATTTAAAGCAGCTAAGGTGCTCGTTATATGCGGTATTTTCTTTGCGCTCATTTCGTTCCAAATATTTAGTCAGGTAAAAGTGGACGAACTAGACCGCGAACTTCAGTCGGTTAATTCACAAATTGAAATTCTTGACAGTGAAAATACGAGACTTAACATGCAGCTCGACTCAATCATATCTCTGGATAAGGTTGATGCGTATGCGCAAGACACTCTCGGAATGGTAAAAGTAGAGAATTATCAGGTATCCTACGTTGATCTTTCAAGTGGCGATGTTGCTACTGTCAGCGGAGGTAAGGTTCACCACAGCCTGTGGGACACAATCAAATCATATTTTAACTAATAAACACGTATAATTGAGAGTTAAGAATTAATTTTCTTAACTCTCATAGCCTTATATTTAGGGACATTGGAGGTGCTACTAACATGGCAAATAAATCAAGAAAAATGCTTCAAAACCGTGCAATGGTTGCTATGGTTCTTGTTTGTGTGTTCGGTTTTGGACTTGGCATTTTTGGTCTTGTTAGAGCTGGACTTGTTAAGGGAGAATACTATAAGCAGAAGGCTGAATCGCAGCAGCTATCAGATACAACTGTCAGTGCACAAAGAGGTACAATTTACGACCGCAACATGAATGTAATTGCTCAGAGTGCTGATGTTTGGAAGGTTTATATTAACCCTTCGAAAATAACTAAGGACGAAGTAAGACAGAATGTTGCAAAGGTTCTTTCCGAAATCCTTGGCCTTGAATATGACTCTGTTTATGAGAAATGTGGCAAGAGTAAGTACAACTATGTGCTTATTAAATCTCAGGTTGAATATGACAAGAAAACTGAAATAACAGAGGCTGTTAAGAATAACAAAGGCTTTTCACAAATTGTTGGTATTGAAAGCGACGTTAAAAGATATTATCCATACTCAAACTTCGCATCAACAGTTATTGGCTTTACTGGAACAGACGACGTTGGTCGTTCTGGACTTGAATATTTCTATGACGATGTACTTACTGGTACACCAGGTCGTGTAGTTACTGCAAAGAATGCAAGACAAATTAAAATGTCTTCATCATACGAGTCATACTACGAAGCACTTCAGGGCGGTAACCTTGTTCTTACAATTGACCAAGTAATTCAGTACTATTTAGACTCCGCTCTTGAACATGCCGTTGTAGATTTCAATGCTACATACGGATACGGAATTGTTATGGACGTTGAAACTGGTGCCATTCTTGCAATGAGCACAAAGCTCGACTACGACTGCAACAATCCATACACTGTTGCAAACCAATCTGTTTTGGACAAGATTGAAGAACTTGAAACAGATGAAGAAAAGAATAATGCACTTATTAACGCAAGATACAGTCAGTGGAGAAACAGAACTGTAAGTGACGGTTATGAACCTGGTTCTGTTTTCAAATGTGTAACAGCAGCTGCTGGTATTGAAGAAGGTGTGGTAACACCTGCTGAAATGTTTAACTGCCGTGGTTACTACAAGGTACAGGATAGAATGTATCACTGTTCACACAGAGAAGGACATGGTGTAGAAGACTTTACTACATCGCTTGCTAACTCTTGTAACCCTATTTACATTGAGGTTGCTCAGAGACTTGGCGCAAAAACCTTCTTCAAGTACTTTGAAGCTTTCGGCTTTACTGAAAAGACAGGAATTGACCTTCCTGCTGAATATTCACCAACAGCAAACGTAACTTATTACACTGGTGACAGATTGGGCGCCGTTGAGCTTGCTTCAACATCATTTGGTCAGTCTTTCCAGGTTAGCCCTATTCAGGTTGTAACTGCCATTAATGCTATTGCAAACGGCGGAAAGCTTGTTGAACCATACATTGTTGCGGCATCTCTTGATGAAAACGGCAACAAGACTATGGAAACGCAGACAACTGTTAAGAGACAGGTTGTATCTGAAGATACAGCAAAGCAGGTTTCTTACATGATGGAAGAAACTGTAAGACGCGGTACAGCAAAGAACGCTTACGTTGCAGGATACAGAGTTGCTGGTAAAACTGGTACTTCTGAAAAGCTTCCTGAAAGAAGATATTACATTGGTTCATTCTGCGGATTCGCTCCTGCAAATAATCCAAAGATTACCGTTCTTATTGCAATTGACGAACCAAAGTCTGGTTCATACTACGGTGGTACAGTTGCTGCACCTGTTGGCGCTGAAGTAATTTCACAGACAATGGCTTACCTTAACATTGAGCCACAGTATACAGATTCAGAGCTTGCAAACCTTGACGTTACAACTCCAAACGTTGTTGGTCATGCATCATCTTCTGCAAAGGCAGATCTTGAGGCCAAAGGCTTCACAGTTAGAACTGTTGGTTCTGGAAGCAAGGTTGTTTCTCAGAATCCTGCTTCTGGTCAGGTTATTCCAAAGAACGGTGTAGTAGTTATCTACACGGACGAAAAGGCAAAGACTACAAAGGTACAGGTTCCAAACCTTCTTGGCATGACAGTTGCTGAAGCAAACCGTGTTGCAATTGCAAACGGAATTAACATTAAAATTTCTGGTTACACAAGCGGATCTACAAACAACTCTTACAGACAGAGCATTACTGAGGGAACAGAGGTTTCAGCAGGCTCAATTGTAACAGTATCATTTAAGTCATCCGTTGACGTTGCTGACTAATAGAGAAAGGGGGACAACAATATGAGAATGCTTACTACTGAAGAAATAGCACTGGCTACGGGCGGCGTGGCTAAAGGCTGTGCAGAAATAACTTCTGTTGTTATTGACAACAGAGAGGTTCAAAACGGAAGCCTCTTTATTGCCATAAAGGGCGAAAGACTTGATGGACATCAGTTTGTGCCTGCAGCAGTTGACGCCGGCGCCGCAGCAGTAATGATAGACAAAGCACATTCGGATATTGTTGTCGACGTACCTTTAATAATTGTTGAAGATACAAGACAGGCTTTCCTTAATCTTTCAAAGGCATATAGACTTGGCTTTGGAAAGGGGTTGGATGAGTTTCCAGTTGTTGCCCTGACAGGCAGTGTTGGTAAAACAACAACTAAGGAAATGATTTGGTGTGTTCTTAATTCAACATATAATACACACAAAACATACATGAACTGGAATAATGATATTGGTCTTCCTAAGGTTCTTTTAGGACTTTCAAATGAGCATGAAGCTCTGGTTCTTGAAATGGGAATGGATCATAAAGGGGAAATAAGTACCCTTACAAATACAGGACTTCCAGATGTTGCAGTAATAACAAATGTTGGTGTTTCTCACATTGAAAACCTTGGCAGTAGAGAGGCAATTCTTTCAGCAAAGCTTGAAATAGTTGAAGGCCTTTCAAATGGTGCACCACTCATAATAAATGCAGACAACGACATGCTTTCAACTGTTAAAGAGTCTGACTTTGATAAGGAAATTGACATAATAAGATTTGGAATTAAAAATCATTTTGATGTCTACGCTTCAGACATAAAATACGTGGACGATGGAACAGTGTTTTTGGTTCATGTTTCAAATAAGTTCCCACAAAATGAGGGCGTGCATGAAATAAAAATTCCAACTACAGGAGAACACAATGTCTACAATGCGCTTGCAGCATTTTCTGTTGGTTCTGTACTTGGAATTAATGCAGATAAAATTGCAGAGGCACTTCTTTCATATGCTCCTGCTGGAATGCGTGAAAGAATTAAGACTGTAAACGATGTAACAATTATTGAAGACTGTTACAATGCAAGCCCAGATTCTGTTCGCGCTCTTTCTGAAACCCTTAAAATTAAAGGCGAAAACAAAAAGAGAAAGATTGCCGTAATTGGAGACATGCTAGAGCTTGGCGACTACTCTGAAGAAGCTCATTCAGTATGCGGTGAGTATTTAGCAAAGGCTGGCGTTGACCTTCTTATGACATACGGCGAAAAGTCTAAGAAAACAGCTGAAACTGCAAGAGAAAACGGCGTTCTTCGCGTCTTTGATTTTGACAGTAAAGAAGAACTTATTAGCAAACTCATTTCAATTATTAAGCCGGGCGATGTAATTGCTTTTAAAGCAAGCCGCGGTATGAAGCTTGAAGAAGTAATTGAAAAAGTATACGAGGAATTAGAAAAAGGGGAAAAGTAAAATGAATACAACTGTTGCAATAGTAATAGCTTTAATACTCAGTTTTGCACTCAGTGCTGCTCTTGGCGTGGTAATTGTTCCATGGCTTCACAAGTTAAAATTTGGCCAGACTATTTTGGATATTGGACCAAATTGGCATAAACAAAAGCAGGGTACTCCAACAATGGGTGGCTTTATGTTCATCATTGCTTCTCTTGTTACATTTATTTTAATAGTTGTAATTGATCACTTTCTTGGTGGAGACATTGTTGGTGGAACATCAGTTGTTCCAGACACCGAAAAGGTTAAGCTTTATGCTGGACTTATTATGGCTTTAGGCTTTGGTGTTATTGGTTTCTTTGATGACTACATTAAGGTTGCAAAGAAACAAAACGAAGGACTTACAATTCTTCAGAAGACACTTGCACAGGTGCTTATAAGCATTGCTTACATTGTTACTCTTGCTCTTTCTTCAGACCAGTTTATGTACATTCCTTTTGTTGGAAATGTTTCATATGGCTCACCAATTATTTTTGGTCTTTTTGCTTTCTGTGTTATTTATGCAACAGTTAACGCTGTTAACTTCACAGACGGTATTGATGGTCTTTGCTCATCTGTAACAATTACAGCAGCAGGTGCTTTTGCTGTAATGGCAGCACTTCGTGAGTGCTTGGGCGTTTCAATTGCAGCTTGTACACTTGCAGGTGCGTGCGCTGGTTACCTTATTTGGAACTGGCATCCTGCTAAGTGCTTCATGGGCGACACAGGTTCAATGTTCCTTGGCGGTATGCTTGTAGCATTTGCTTTTGCAATAGATTGTCCGCTTATTTTACTTGTTGCGGGCATAATATATGTTATTGAAGGTCTTTCTGATGTAATTCAGATTGTATACTTCAAAATTACAAAGAAAATTGCAAGAAAGACTGACCCTAACGCAACAGGAAAGAGACTCTTTAAAATGGCTCCTATTCATCATCACTTTGAGAAATGCGGATGGTCAGAGGTTAAAATTGTAGTTGTATTTTCTCTTGTAAACCTCATTGGCGGCGTACTTGGTTGCGTATTAGTTTACTGTGGAATGTGAGTGAATTTTCATGGCAAAGAATGGACAGACAATAAAAAGAAAAAGGCGTAGAAACGTACTGTTCGGCGAAGGCGGAATAGATGTATTCTTTCTCATGATAGTGCTGATCCTCTTAACAGTGGGTCTTATTATGCTTTTCTCTTCTAGTTACACATATTGCTATTACAACTTTAATGGAAACAGTCTTTTCTACTTCAAAAGACAGCTCTTCTTTGCAGTCCTTGGCGTGGTCGCAATGTTTGTGGTTTCAAAGATTAACTATCAGTACTTTAAAGTTGCTGCAATTCCAGTGCTTGCACTTTCATTTGTTCTTTTAGTTTTGGTTCTTTTTGTTTCACCACCTCCGGGATTTGAACAGTTCCACAGATGGATTACTGTTCCTGGTCTTGGTACATTCCAGCCATCAGAAATTTCTAAGCTTGCTGTAATTCTCTTCCTTGCTTGGGATATAGATAAGAACTACAGAGCAATCAACACAAACGAACTTTCAAATGCTGCTTTTGCAGAAGGATTTAACAGACGTCCTGGACGTATAAAGATTTACACAAAAACACTTTGTCTTTTAGAATATGCAATTATTATTCTTTTGACTTGTGCCCTTATTTACAAGGAAAACCACGTTTCTGGTACACTCCTTGTTCTTGCACTTGGCGTTATGATGCTTTGGCTTGCAGGCTTCAACTCAAAGGCGTTTATTGTTGTTGCTGCACTTGGCGTGGCTGCTGTGCTTTTAGTTGTTGTAAAACCTGACATTTTGCCAGCACATGCTCAGCCTCGTATTGCTGCTTGGCTTGACAAGGACTATGATCCACTTGGTGCAAGATGGCAGACAAACAACGCACTTTATGCAATTGGTTCTGGTGGATTCTTTGGCGTAGGCCTTGGAAATTCAAAGCAGAAACAACTCTATGTATCTGAGCCACAAAACGATTTCATTTTCTCAATTGTTTGTGAAGAGCTTGGATTCATTGGTGCATTCTTAATTATTATTTGCTTTATTCTTCTTGTTTGGAGAGGCTTTGTAATTGGTCTCCATGCAAAAGACAAGTTTGGTGCGCTTCTTTCAATGGGAATTGTTTTACAGATTGGACTTCAGGCAGCCCTTAACATTGGCGTTGTTACTGACGTTTTACCAAACACTGGTATTAGTCTTCCATTCTTCAGCTATGGTGGTACCAGTCTTCTGATGCTGCTTGGTGAAATGGGTATGGTACTTTCGGTTTCCAGATATTCAAAGATAAAGAAGGTTTAATATGAAATTACTCTTTGCAACTGGTGGCACAGGTGGCCACATTAATCCAGCACTTGCTGTTGCTGGAAGAATAAAAAAAGAATATGGCAATGACGCAGAAATCCTTTTTGTTGGTACAGCAAACAGGATGGAGGCTCGTCTTGTTCCAGCTGCAGGATTTGATTTTAAAACTATTGAAATTACAGGTTTCTACAGAGGAAATCCTTTAAAGAATTTGGGGAGGAATCTCCATACGGTTAAACTCATTATGTCGGCTTCAAGAGAGGCTGAAAAAATCATAAAAGAGTTTAATCCGGATGTGGTGATAGGCTTTGGTGGATATGTTAGCGGGCCTGTTTTGAGGGCGGCCCATAAGCTACATATTCCCATTGCCATTCACGAACAAAATGCATTCCCAGGTGTAACAAATAAGGCACTTGCAAAAATTGCTGATGTTGTAATGCTTACATCTGAAGATGCAAAGGAAAGAATGTCAACAAAGAGTGAAATGGTTGTAACAGGTCTTCCTGTTAGAGACGAACTCATTCTTTCAAATAGAGATATTGCAAGGGCCGAACTTGGTGTGCCAGACGACAAACCACTAATTCTTTCAATGGGCGGAAGTCTTGGCGCAAATGCAATAAATGAGGCCGTTTGCGGACTCATTGCAAACAAGAAGGATGACCATGATTGTTACTTTCTCCATGCAATGGGACAGTATGGACTTTGGGTTCCAGAAAAGCTTGAGGAACTTGGTGTTGACTTGAATAATAGAAGTGACATTGAGGTTCGTGAGTATATAAACGACATGCACATTTGCATGCCGGCTGCAGATTTGATTATCTGTCGTTCAGGAGCTACATCGCTCTATGAAATACGTGCACTTGGCAAGGCTTCAATTTTAATTCCTTCTCCAAATGTTGCAGAGAACCATCAGTACTACAATGCAATGGAACTTGTAAACAACGATGCAGCGGTTATTATTGAGGAAAAGGATTTAACTCCTGAGGTTTTAACTGAGGAAGTAAACAAGCTTCTTAAAGATAAAAACAGGCTTCGCGAAATAGGCGACAACGTAAAAGAAATGGCAATTCTTAATGCCACTGATATGATTGTTGAAAACATTCTAAAGCTCATAAAATAAATGAATATCTCACCAAATGTGCAGAAAATGCATATAATGGCACGACTAATATAAAAGAGGTGTGCCGAGGTGGAAAAATTCATTGTAAATGGACAAAGGAAAATAAGTGGAAAAATAAGTGCTCAAGGTTCAAAAAATGGTGCACTTCCCATTTTGTCGGCTTGTGTTTTAACAAATAGCAAGGTTGTTCTACATAATTGTCCAAGGCTGTCCGATGTGTATGCGGCCATAAAAATACTTGAAAAACTTGGCTGCAAAGCTTTGTGGCAAGAGGATACACTTATAGTGGATTCCAGTGGCGTGAATAACTATTCAATACCAGATGACTTAATGAGAGAAATGCGCTCTTCAATTGTCTTTTTAGGTGCGCTTATTGGAAGAATGGGACTTGCTGAGTTTTCTGCTCCTGGTGGGTGTGAAATAGGCCTAAGGCCTATTGATTTACATGTTAAAGTAATGGAAGCACTTGGCGTCAATATTGCAAATGATAACGGAAGAATAACGGCTTCTGTAAAAGACGGACTTAAGTCCTGCAACTTTGTTTTTCAGTTCCCATCAGTTGGGGCAACGGAAAATGCAATACTTGCCGCCTGCGTTTCAAAGGGCACAACTGTTTTAGAGAATTGTGCAAGGGAGCCTGAAATTTCAGATCTTGCTGACTTTCTAAATTCCTGTGGTGCTAGAATAAAAGGTGCTGGTGAAGGCACCATTGTAATTGAAGGCGTAGAAGGACTTCATGGAACGGAATACTCTATAATTCCAGACAGAATTGTTGCATCTACTCTTTTGTCCGCGGCTACAATAACTGGCGGAGAAATTGAAATTACAAATATAGTCCCTTCTCATATGCGACCAATAATTCCTGTTTTTCTTGAAATGGGATGCAAGGTAAGCGTAGGCGAGTCGTGGATTTCTTTAAAATCTAAAGATGTCTTAAATAGACTGAAACATATTGTTACAATGCCTTATCCTGGTTTTCCTACAGACGCACAGGCCCCAATAATGGCAGTAACAACAATTGCGAACGGCACGAGCCTGTTTACGGAAAACATTTTTGAATGTAGATTTAAACACGTGCCGGAGCTAATTCGCTTCGGTGCAAACATAAAAGTAGAGGGAAGAATGGCTGTGGTAGAGGGCGTGAATCGCTTACATCCTGCAACTGTTTCAGCCCCAGATCTTCGCGGTGGTGCTGCCCTTATAATAGCTGCACTTGCTGCTGATGGTACTTCAGAAATAACTGGTATTACTCATATAGATAGAGGATATGAAAAAATAGAATCTGTGCTAACAAGCATTGGTGCAGACGTAAGAAGAAAATAATTCGGAGGAAATGTATATGGCCGAAAAGAGACCTCAAAAAAAGGCTTCACAGACAAAGCCAAAACGACCACAAGCAGGTAATGGCTCTCAAAAGTCTAACGAGGAACTGAGACGCGAACATAGAGCAGAAAGACAGAGACAGCAAAGAAGGAGAAGAACTATCTTTTACTTTACCCTTTGTGCGGTTGTTATTGCTGTTGGCGTTGCTCTTTCACTTACTGTGTTCTTCAACGTGAAGAAGGTCATGGTTGAGGGAAGCAGCATATACACAGAATCTGAAATTATTACTGCTTCTGGTGTTTCCACAGGAGAAAATCTTATTCTTATGGATAAGGACAAAGTAAGAAAGAATATTTCTGAAAAGCTTCCTTTTGCTGGAACAATTGAACTTTCCAATAAGTTCCCAGACAAACTTGTAATAAAGGTTACAGACACTTCTATTAAATGTGCTGTTGAATACAATGGTGAATATGTTCTTATTAACGAAGATGGCAAGGTTTTAGGAACAGTTAAGAAGCTTTCTGAAGTGTATAAGAACGGTGCAAAAGTCGGTGGTGAAAAGGAAACCACAAAGAAGGAAGAAGAAACTACAAAGGCTGAGGCAAAACCAGCTGAGAACACTACAAAGCCTACTGAAGGTACAACAAAACCTGCTGAAAGTACTACTAAACCAGAGACTACAAAGAAGGCTGAAACAACAAGACCTCAGTACGTTTTGGGCGATGAAAAAATTATCATTCTCAAAGGCGTAGTAGTAAATTCCGCAGTACCTGGAAAAATAATTGAGGCAAAAAATGAAAAGGTTTTTGCCCTTTATGAGCAGATAATGAATTGCCTTGTAGATAACGGAATCAAAGGCATTACAGAACTTAATTTGACTGATACAGTTAAAATAACAATGAAATATCAGGACAGAATAAATATTATTGTTGGTTCTGTTTCAAATCTTGAAAATAAAATTAAGCTCTGTAAAAATGTACTTAAGAGTCAGGATGAAATCAGCCCTTACCAGGAGGGCACTATTGATTTGACTTTGGATAAAAAGGCTTATTTCTCTCCATTGCAGGAGACTACAAAACCAAAAACAACTAAGCCTTCAACTACAGAGAATACTTCCGAAACAACAAAGAAGGAAGAGTCAAATTCAGGCTCTACAACTAAACCAGTTTCAAGCACACAGAGTGCTGGAACAACAAAATCAAGTAATTAATTACTTATATATAATAAAAAGGTTGAATTTTGTATTTTAACGTGATACTATAAAGTGTATTTATTTATCTTTTAATATGAAATAATATCTTAATGGATGTATATAATTTAGGAGGGTGCCAAATGGGTTTTGAAATGGCCGCAGATTTTGAAAGCGTTGTTCAGATTAAAGTAATCGGTGTCGGTGGCGGCGGCGGAAACGCTGTTAACCGTATGATCCGTTCTGAAATTAAGGGAGTAGAGTTTATCTCTGTTAATACAGATAAGCACGTTCTCTTACATTCACAGGCAACTCACAAGATTCAAATCGGTGAGAAAGTAACAAAGGGACAGGGCGCTGGTGCTCGTCCAGAAATTGGCCAGAGAGCTGCAGAAGAGAGCAAGGACATTATTGTTGATGCTCTTAAGGGTACTGACATGGTATTCATTACAGCTGGTATGGGAGGCGGAACTGGTACAGGTGCTGCTCCAATCATTGCTGGCATTGCTAAGGAAATGGGTATCCTTACAGTTGGTATTGTAACAAAGCCTTTCAGCTTTGAAGGTAATCATAGAATGGAACAGGCTGAGCAGGGTATTAAAGAGCTTGCTGCAAACGTAGACAGCCTTGTTGTAATTCCAAATGAACGTCTTAAGTTCTTCTCAAATGAGAAGATTACTCTTGCTAATGCATTTGACGCTGCAGACGATGTTCTTCGTCAGGGCGTAAAGAGTATTTCTGAACTCATTAAGACAGCTGGTTTCATCAACCTTGACTTTGCTGACGTTTCAGCAATCATGAGAGACGCTGGTCATGCTCACATGGGCGTTGGCCGTGCTCAGGGTAAGGATAAGGCAGAAATGGCTGCTAACGCTGCAATTTCAAGCCCACTTCTTGAGACAACAATTGACGGTGCTCACGGTGTAATCATCAACTTTACATCTTCACCTGATATTGGACTTGATGAAGTTGAGCAGGCAGCAGAAATCATTTCTAACGCAGCTCATCCAGATGCAAACGTTATTTGGGGTGTTGCATTTGATGATACTCTTCAGGATGAAATGGTTATTACTGTTATTGCTACAGGCTTTGGAACAGAAGGCGCTGTTAAGCGTGTAGATCCAAGACGCTTTGAAACAGCAGAAGAAGACAACGGTCCAGACATGATTGACATCATTTCTAACTCAGCTGATTCTTCAGACTTCATGGGCTTTGACCAGCCAGAATCTGACTCTCAGTCAAGTGGAATTGGTTTCGGTATGGATGATGATAGCTACTTCGACGCTATTGATGATATCTTCTCAAGCAGAGGCTAATTTTTAACTAAATAAACACAAGTCCCGTGAATGAATTTCACGGGACTTTATAATGTAAAAAAATACAAAAATTTGTTATTGCATTTTCCATAAGTGTATGATAAAATGCTTTAGTAACTTATGCGGACGCTATGTCCAGTTTCAGATGCGAGGTGAAAAGAATGAAAGAGGGAATCCACCCAAACTATGCACCAACAACAGTAAAGTGTGCATGTGGTGCTACAATTGAAACAGCATCAACAAAAGAAGGACTTCGTGTTGATATTTGCTCAAACTGTCATCCATTCTTTACCGGTAAGCAGAAGCTTGTTGACACCGGTGGACGTGTTGATAGATTTAATAAGCGTTTTGAAAAAGCTCAGCAGAAATAAGTCTAATGTTTGGCGGTACATTTTTTGTACCGCCATTTTAATTTAGGGGGTGTTAATTTGGCCGAAATGTCATACTTGACTATTGAAAACGAAACATCTGACTCGTTTGTTGAAAAGCGTTCTGAGTTTATAGGCTACATTAAGCCTGTTAAGACAAACGAGGAAGCAGTAAGTTTCGTCAATGAAATAAAGGCAAAGCATTGGGATGCTAAGCACAATGTATATGCATATATTTTAAGGGATGGCCAAATTAAACGCTATTCAGACGACGGTGAGCCACAGGGAACCGCTGGCGTGCCCGTTTTAGATGTCCTTCAGAAGGCTGGTGTATGCGACTGCTGCGTCGTTGTAACTAGATACTTTGGAGGAATTCTCCTTGGCGGTGGAGGGCTTGTTAGAGCCTATTCCCACGCTGCATCACTTGCGGTAAATGCAGGTGGCGTTATAACTATGGAACTTTGTAATTTATGTAGTATGTCTTGTGACTACACTCTTTACGGAAAAATACCTTCATTAATTTCAGATCATGGTGGAAAAATAAAGGATCAAGTTTTTGAAGATGACGTTAAACTTTCGTTTTTAATACCTGTTCCAAATTATGAAAAATTTACCGAAGATTTGACAAATTTAAGTTTGGGTAAAGGTTTCGCTGATATAATAGGAACAGAGTATGTAAAGGCGTAGTATTATTTTTTCACGACATATATTCCAGTTCCAGCATCATTTACTAAAATGTTTATATTGTATAAATCATGTTCAATGGTTTTATTTGTTGGGTTTTTAATTTCGCCTTTGTCATTTAGCGGTATTTCGCTAAATGGTGAGGGCGTTTCTTTTTTTGTGGAAATAAGAGCTTGGAAGGCTGAATTGAATATTTCTTCTATTGTCTTTACGTCTTTTGGGGAATTGCTCATAATGCAAATTCCAAATTCATATATTTCTTTATTGCTGTCTTCAAAAAGACTGAGTAAATATTCATTTTCTCCACTTGCTGGGAAAAAGTAATAATAGCTTTTTTGTTCTTTATTAATAACCAGATTGTTTTCATCCAGTGTTAATTCGTCAGTGCTGTAGTCGTTGAATTTTTTAGAAAACAGTTCAATATTGTTTCTTCCAATGTAGGTACATGACGTGAACATAAAGGTAATTACTATCAATGTAATTAATAATAGATATTTTCTAGTTTTCATAAACATCACCTTTTTTATTTTATATATAAACATACACAAAAATGGTTGAATTTATGATAGAATAGAAATATCTTTGGCAAAGGAATGTTTTACATGCAAAATTTTAAAACTCTTATTAAAAGCAAAAAATTTTGGAAGATCTGTATTCCGGTTTTATTAGTGCTTGCAGTTGTTGCAGTATTGCTTTATAACAAGTACTCTGTAAAGCCTGTAAATGTTACAGTAACAAATGTTGTTAAGGGCGACGTTAAACAGTACTATGAAACTACAGGAACAATATCTTCAAGCTCTCAGGAAAAATACTATCTGTTTGAGGGTGTAAAGGTTAAAGAGGTTAAGGTTAACCCTGGAGACATGGTTAAAAAGGGTGACGTTCTTGCAACATTTGACACTTCTTCACTCGACTCCATTATTTCTGAAAAGAAGGATGCAGTAAACACTGCTCAAAAGAATTACAATAATGCAATTGCAGATAAGAATGACACTGTAAAAAGAGCAGCAGATATAGATAAAAGAATTGCTGACCTTAAGAAGCAGAAGAAGGAAATTGAAAAGAGCAATTCAGAGAAGCCAAAGGAGAACTCAAGCAGTTCAAACTCTAATACACTCTCTGACAGCCAAGTGGATTCTATTGTTTCAGCTATTAAGGCAAGTGGTCAGGAATTAACTCCAGACCAGGAGAAGGCAATTAGAGCATACTTTAAAAACGGTCAGGCTTCATCTGACTTACAGGCTGCACAAGGTGCTCTTGCTGCTTTACAAAACAGTACACAGTCAATTGATGCTCAAATTCAAATGCTTGAAACAGAGCGTTCAATGGTAAACTCAGGACAGTATGACGCTGTAATTAAGGCATACAAGAATAATCTTGATGCTGCAAAAGAATCATATGATGAAGCCGTAGCAGAGAAGAAGGCTCTTGATGAGGGTTGGGTTGCTACAGCTAAAGGTAAAATTGGTACAGTAAACATTAAGGCTGGAAAAAAGTATGAATACGTAGCAGATGGAGCAGAAACAAGTTCTCTTCAGAGCATGCTTTCAGGTGGTTCCTCTTTTGACGTTAGTGAAGCACTTTCAGGTATGATGTCAAATGGTGGAAATTCAGCTAAGAAGGGCCTTGGACTCATTCTTGATAAGTATGATGGCTATGAAGTAACATTCAGCCTTGGTAAGTACGATGCACAAGTAATAAGAGTTGGTATGCCAGCAATTCTTTCATATACAGATTATGAATATGAAGCTGAAGTAAATTATAAGAGCCCATACGCAGGCGCAGGAAACGACTTGTCTGCAGTTATGACAGGCATGATGGGCGGAATGTCAAATTCAAGTGGTGGAAATTCAAGTGCACTTAAGTGTACTGCAAAGATAAAGAATCCAGACGACATTTTAATTGTTGGATTTGATTCTAAGCTTTCAATTTTGACTTCAGAAAAAGAGAATGTTTTAACAATACCAGTTGAATCGCTCGTTATAGACGAAGGCAAGAAGTATGTATTCCTTTATGATGAAGTAAATGGTAAAGCTGTTAAAACAGAGGTTGAAGTTGGTATTTCTTCAGATGAATTCTATGAAGTAACAAGCGGTGTTTCGGAGAATGACGTAATTATTGTTAATTCTTCAAAGCTTAAAGATGGCGATGCAGTCAAGGTGGAAGAAAAGTAAGGTGCTACAATGAATCTTAAAGAAAACATTAGAATTGCATTGTCCAGTATTAGAAGCAATAAAATGCGTTCGTTCCTTACTATGCTTGGTATTATAATAGGCGTTGCTTCCGTTATTTCCATTGTAACAATTGGTAACAGTGGTAAGGCCTTCTTAATAGAAAAGATTAATGCTGCGGGTGGACAGAGTCTTAACATTTCTGTTCAAAGGCAGGATGCGGACAGTAGATACAATATTGTAGGACTAAATGAGTCGGACATTGAAACCATCCGAAGTATTGACATAGTAGAGGGCGTAACGCCACTTCTTTCAGATATGTCACTTGCTGAAACCTCATTCCTTCATGATGGTATTGCTTCAATTACTGCATCTAATGCAGACTATGCAAACATGATGGACCTTGAAATGGTCCACGGAAGATTTTTCTCTGCAGAAGAGTATTCCTCTGAGGCACGTGTGTGCGTTGTATCAGATAAGACTGCTCAAAAATTCTTTAGAAAGAGCAATCCTGTAGGAGAAACAGTAGATATTTCCGTAAATGATCAACTTATTACTTTAAAGGTAATTGGTGTTGTAAAAACAGAAGATTCCAGTCTTTTCAGCATGGATGATATGACAGACATGATGGAAAACTACGGAATGAAAATGGATATTAACAGATTTGGCTTTTTGTATATGCCTGCAAGCGTCCTTATGGGCATTTACGGCACTACAACCTATCAAGCCTTATCAGTTACAACATATGACGTTAAAGACCTTGATAGAGCGGGTGCAATAGCTGTAGGCATGCTCAACGCTAGACACAATGTTACTGATAATTCAGTTTATACTGCAAGAAACATGGCAACACTTGTAGACCTTCTTGACACAGTAATTAACATCTTTACAATATTCATTTCAGCAGTGGGTGCCATTTCACTTGTTGTAGGTGGTATTGGTGTTATGAATATTATGCTTGTATCTGTTACTGAAAGAACAAGAGAAATAGGCATTAGAAAGGCACTCGGTGCAAGAACAAATGTCATTCTTCTTCAGTTCTTAACTGAGTCTGTAATTATTTGTCTTATTGGTGGACTTATAGGTATGGCACTTGGCTTTGGCGTTTCCGCTGGAGTTTCAAGCTTCATGGGCGCTCCAGTAACACTTACACTTTCAACCATTTTAATTGCGGTTGGATTCTCAAGTGCGGTTGGTATTTTCTTTGGCATTTACCCAGCAAGAAAGGCTGCTAAAATGCCTCCAATTGAAGCACTTCGTATGAACGGATAAGCAAAATAAAAAAGCTTCCTGAAATTCAGGAAGCTTTCTTTTTTTGTTTAGTTTTCAGCTTTTAAAGCACGTTCAAGCCAAATTGAACCAATATCCATTGCAGGATAGAGACCTGGCTTTTCACTCTTCTTAATGATACGGTTTCTTGGACTTACGTCTGGATCCGTTGAAAGAAGCTGAACTGAAACCTTGTCGGCAATTTCCATGTCGCCTACGTTTTTAGTGCTTTGAATTGTGAGCATAATTACGTAAGGGTCATACATGTTGCCGTAGTAGAGAACATTTCCTTGTCTTACAAGAGGCTTGCCCTTATAAGTGAGAAACTTCTTCTCTTTTTTTGCAGCCACTATTAGTCACTCCATTCCGTACGCACGTATATATTTTATCTGTTAAGGAAGTCACGAACGAGACTCTGGAGGAGTTCGTCCCTGTCTATTTTACGAATAAGGCTACGAGCGTTGTTGTGGGTGGTAATATAAGTTGGGTCTTCTGAAAGAATATATCCTACTATCTGGCTGATTGGATTGTAACCCTTTTCTTGTAAAGCTGTATAAACCTCGTTTAAAATCTGCTTCATTTCTGCGTCACTGTCTTCTTTGATTGAAAACTGTATGGTTTTGTCAGTCACAAAATCCACCTCCAACAAATAATAATACAAGTATTATATACTATTTAACTTTTAAAAACAACTAAAAGTTATGAACGGAGAATAGCTCCAAGGTCTGAAACGGCTTTGATTGCCTTTTTAACAGCACCATTGCACTCCTCATCTGTAAGTGTTCTTTCAGCAGAACGGAACTTGAGGTTGAATGCAACGCTCTTCTTATTTTCACCAACCTGAGCGCCCTGGTAAACGTCGAAGAGCTGGATGCTCTCAAGGATTTTACCACATGCGCCCTTAATTGCCTTCTCAAGGAGAAGAACAGGGAGGTCGGCATCACATACGAATGCAAGGTCTCTTGTTGTTGCAGGGTACTTAGGAAGAGCCTTGTAAACTCTTGTAAGGTTTGCAATTTCAAAGAGATTCTCCATGTTTATTGTTGCAACGTATGCCTTTGTTTCAATTTCATAGTTTCCAAGTACCTTTGGATGAACTTCACCAAGAAGAACAAGGCTCTTGTCGTCCTTTGTAATTTTAGCAGTTCTACCAGGGTGGAATGTTGGGCAGTTCTTCTTTGGTTCTACGTCATAGTCTTCAATGCCGCATACTTTAAGGAGTTCTTCTACAACACCCTTGAGTGCGAAGTAGTCAACATCCTTACCGTACATACCAAGAACAAGCTCCTGGTTTTCGTCTGGAAGCTCTTCAAGGCCGTTTGAAGTATAAGTTGTAGCAAGTTCATAGAGGAATGCCTTTTCATTTCTGTTGTTGAAGTTTGTACGAAGAACTTCAAGCATTGAAGGGATTGCAGTTGTTCTCATTACACTTGTATCTTCACCAAGTGGATTTGAAATAACAACGCAGTTGCGCATTTTTGAGTCCTTTGGAAGATCAATCTTGTCATATGCCTTAGGGCTTATGAATGAGAATGTTTGAATTTCAGAAAGACCGCATGAGAGCATTGTGTTCTCTACAAGGCGATTAAATTTCTGTCTGTCTGTAGGACCTGCTTTTGCAACACCGTGGATTTCATGGTTCTCAATGTTGTTGTATCCGAAGAATCTTGCAATTTCCTCTGAAATGTCTGCTTGATGTTCAATATCTATTCTGAATGATGGAGCATAAATTGTTCCATTTTCAACCTTGAATCCAATTCTTTCAAGAATTGCCTTTTGCTCGTCAGCTGAAACGTTAATGCCAATGAACTTGTTTGTCCATTCTGGGTCAAATGGGAGAGTAACAGGTGTCTTGTCTGACTTGTCACAGTCTACTGTGCCGTTGACAACGTCACCTGCGTCAAGCATTTGTACAAGTTCAAGTGCACGGAGAAGGCAAGCGTCGCAGTCATCTGGATTGAGTTGTTTCTCAAAACGTCCAGATGCCTCTGTTCTCATACCAAGAGCCTTAGCTGTGCGTCTAACTGATGGGCCGTTGAAGCAAGCTGACTCAAACACGATTGTGTTTGTGTCGTCCATAATACCTGAGTATTCGCCGCCCATTACGCCAGCAACAGCGACAGGCTTTTTCTCGTCGGCAATTACGAGCATTTCTTCAGAAAGCTCTCTCTCTTCGCCGTCGAGAGTTGTAATAGTTTCGCCCTTCTTTGCATTACGAACTATAACGTGGTTTCCTTCAAGGAAACGAAGGTCGAATGCGTGCATTGGCTGACCATATTCAAGCATGATGTAGTTTGTAATATCTACAATGTTGTTAATAGGACGAACGCCTGAAGCACGAAGACGCTCACGCATCCATCTTGGAGACTCTTTAACACGAACGTTTTTAACAACGCCGCCTACATATCTGTAGCACTTGTCTGGAGCCTCAATGTCAACCTTCAAGTAGTCCTTAATATCTTCAATACCAGGCTTTACTTCTGGTGTGTGAAGCTTAAGAGGAACCTTGTATGTTGCAGCAGTTTCTCTTGCAAGACCAATAACTGAAAGACAGTCAGGTCTGTTTGATGTAATTTCAAATTCAGTAACAATGTCGTTAAGGCCAATTGCGTCTCTGATGTCCATACCAAGAGTTTTGTCGCAATCATCGCCAAGAACGAAGATGCCGTCTTCAATTGCATATGGGAAGTCGTGTGCTGTAAGGCCAAGTTCGCCAAGTGAACACATCATACCTTCTGACTTAACTCCACGGAGCTTGCCAGTTGTAATTTTATGTCCGCCAGCAACTACTGACTTGTTGAGTGCAACTGGAACAATGTCACCAGCTGTAAGGTTCTGAGCACCTGTAACTATCTGAAGTTTTTCCTCTGCGCCAACATCAATTTGGCAAACCCAGAGGTGGTCAGAGTCAGGGTGACGCTCAAGAGATTCAACTTTACCAACAACAATGTTAGAAAGCTCTGAACCTTCCTTTTTGAATGATTCTACCTTTGAACCAGAGATGGTAAGATCTTCTGCATACTGCTTGTCTGAAACGTTTATCTTGTCAAGATCAACGAACTCAGCGAGCCATCTTTTAGATAAATACATTACATTCCACCTCCATTAAAACTGCTCGAGGAAACGCATGTCGTTTTCATAGAGCATACGCATGTCATCGAGTCCAAATCTAAACATAACAATTCTTTCAAGGCCAATTCCGAAGGCAAAACCACTGTACTTCTCAGGGTCAACGCCACCGTTTTCAAGAACCTTTGGATGAACCATGCCGCCACCAAGGATTTCTATCCAGCCTTCATTTTTACACATTGGGCATCCAACACCGCCACATTTAAAGCATGAAATGTCAATTTCACATGATGGCTCTGTGAATGGGAAGTGGTGAGGGCGAAGACGAATGTTTGTGTCCTCTCCGTAGAGCTTTCTAGCCCATGTTTCAAGAGTTCCCTTAAGGTCACCCATTGTAATGCCCTCGTCTACTACAAGACCTTCAATTTGGTGGAAGAGAGGAGAGTGTGTAGCATCTACTGCGTCTGAACGGTAAACGCGTCCTGGAGCAATGATTCTAATAGGTGGCTCCTTCTTTTCCATAACACGAATTTGTACAGGAGATGTCTGTGTACGGAGAAGCATATTCTCTGTAATGTAGAATGTGTCCTGTGTGTCTCTTGCAGGGTGGTCCTTTGGAATGTTGAGAGCCTCAAAGTTGTAGTGATCCCACTCAACTTCTGGTCCCTCAGCTACGTCAAAGCCCATACCGAGGAATATTTCTTTTACTTCGTCAAGAACAATTGAAAGAGGGTGCTTGTGACCTAAAGCCTCTGTCTTACCTGGAAGGGTAACGTCAATTGTTTCATTCTGAAGTTGTTTTTCTTGTTCTTCAGCCTGAATTTCAGCCTTTCTAGCTTCAATTTCTGCTGTAATTTGCTCACGAACTTCGTTTGCAATTTGTCCAATTACTGGACGTTCTTCTGCTGAGAGTCCACCCATCTGCTTGAGTACTGCAGTGAGTTCACCCTTCTTTCCAAGATACTGTACACGAACGTTGTCAAGATCCTGGAGTGAAGATGCACTTTTAAGTGCTTCTTCGGCAGCAATGCGAATGTTTTCAAGTTGCTGTTTCATTTCTTTTCGACCTTTCAAGTGTTTTATTTACGGGACGAAGGCATAAAAAAATTCGCCCCAAATACTGGGACGAAGTAAGACTCCGCGGTACCACCCGTAATTCCCGCATAAAGCGGACACTTTATGTCCTTAACGTGGACCACTCGTTTTTCCCTACTAAAAGTTCAAGAAAACCGCTCGGGAGGGAACTTCAAATGTCTTTTCTGTAAAGCTGCTTTCAGCCGGTGGCAGCTCTCTCTTTTTACAAAAAACTGACAGTCTACTTTCTCCGTCATTGCGTTTGCGTGGAAGTATTGTATCATCTTTAAGGGTTTTATGCAATAATAAAGTATATTATTTATAATAAAATTATGATAAACTATTTTTGGTGATAATAATGCAAATAAAGACAGGCGTAGACTGTGTTGAAATTGAACGCGTTAAAAAGGCCATGGAAAATGAGAACTTTTTAACTCATATTTTTGGCGAAAAAGAGTATGAATACTACAAGGAAAAGGGCTTTAAAGCTGAAAGCGTTGCAGGTGCTTGGTGCGCAAAGGAAGCATTTGGAAAGCTTTGTGGACTTGGTGTTCGTGGCTTTACCTTAAGGGATGTTGAAATAGTTCATGATGAACTTGGAAAGCCTTCATATGAGTTTCATGGAATTGCTTATGAAGTAATAAAAGAGCAAAAAATATTTTCAATGGATCTTAGCATAACTCATGATAAAAGTGTTGCAATTGCTGTTGCAGTTGCACTTTTGGAGGACTAATTATGGATATATTAACCGTTGAGGAAATAAAAAGGGTTGAAGAACGTGAAAACCAAATAGGTACAAGGTTTATTCGCCTTATGGAAAATGCGGGAGCTGCCTGTGCGCGCCGTATAATGAAGCACGCAAATGATTATTTTTATCATATGGATGAGAAGCCATCCGTATGCGTTGTATGTGGTGCGGGAAAGAACGGTGGAGACGGCTTTGTTATTGCAAGAAAGCTGTGTGAAGAAGGCTTTCCTGTAAGTGTTGTTCTCATGCCAGGCGCGCCAAAAGCAGAGGACGCAATTGAAATGTACTCAAAGGCATATGATCTTGGAATAAAATTCTATACATATGATGGAACTTCTAGTGAAAGTTCACTTTCTGCGGAACACGAAATAGACAGTGCGGACATTCTTGTTGACTGTATTTTCGGGTTCGGCTTCCACGGCGAACCAGACGTAATTGCTGGCAGTATGTTCCACCTTGTTAATACTTCACCTGCACTTGTTTTTGCGGTAGATGTTCCAAGTGGAATAAACGCAAACAACGGTGAGGCAGGCGGAGAACACGTAGTTGCGGACATTACACTTGCAATTACATCGCTTAAACCTGGTCATGTATATGGAGAAGGAAAAAGAAGTAGCGGTGAAATTGAAATTGTTGACATAGGAATGTCAGATGAAGCATTTGAGGGATGTAACCCAAAATTCTTTACTGTAGATGACACAGAAGATGGAATGCTTCTTCCATATAGAGATGATGACGCACATAAAAATGACTTTGGTCATGTGCTCTTTATTTGTGGAAGCAGGAGTATGCCAGGAGCTGGAAAGCTCTCATCTTCAGCCGCTGTGTACACTGGCGCAGGCCTTGTAACAGTAGCTTTTCCAGAAAGTGCATATCCTGCATTTGCATCTGGAATGTCAGAAATAATGCTTTGTCCACTTCCTGAAACAGAGGACGGAAAGCTTTCTACTTCTGCTGTTCCAGAACTTTCTAGTCTTATGAAAAAAGCATCTGTTATTGTCCTTGGTTGTGGCCTTGGACAAGGGGAAGAGGTTGATGAAGTGGTGGCATTTGTTATTAGAAATGCCAGTTGTCCACTTGTTCTTGATGCAGATGGACTTAATTCTGTTTCAAAGAATATGGAAGTTTTAAAAGATGCACTCTCTTCTGTTATAGTTACACCTCATCCAGGGGAAATGAAACGTCTTCTTGGTAAGGATATTTCAGATTCACTTTATGAAAGAATTGAGGATATGAAAGCCCTTGCAAATGAGTATAATTTGACTGTTCTTTTGAAGGGTCCAACAACTCTTGTTGTATCAAAAAACAATGAAAAAATATACATGAATAGAACAGGTAATTCTGGTCTTGCAAAGGGCGGAAGTGGAGATGTTTTATCTGGTATAATTGGCGGTCTATTAGCTCAAAGTTTGGAGTCATTTTCAGCCGCATATATGGGTGCATATATGCATGGTCTTGCAGCAGATGTCGTTTCTAAAAAATATTCAAAAAACGGTATGGTTGCATCTGACATTTTTGAAGGAATTCGCTTTATTTATAAGGAAAATGACCTTTAACAAAACATAAAATCAAGTAAAAAGCAGACACTGTAAAGCATTTGCACTTTACAGTGTCATTTTTTGCGTATTTACATAATATGGAATGAGTCCTAAAGGACTTTTAAGTCTCCTCAAATTGTTGTGATTAAAACATTCATTTTTTGGCAAGAATAAGAATGTCACAACAAGAGGGAGAGTGATAAAATGAACGTTAAACGTGGAGATATTTTTTATGCTGATTTGAGTCCCGTAATTGGTTCGGAACAGGGCGGAATTAGACCAGTACTTATTGTTCAAAATGATGTGGGAAATAAATACAGTCCAACAGTAATTGCGGCTGCCATAACCAGCCAAAAATTCAAAGCGGATTTGCCAACTCACATTACAATTCCAGCAGATGTATCTGGTCTTGCAAAGGATTCAGTTGTTCTTTTAGAACAGGTTAGAACTCTAGATAAAAAGCGTCTAAGAGAGCGAATTGGAACTCTTCCTGAAAATATTATGAATAGCATAGATTTAGCAATTTCAGTTAGCATGGGACTTAAGGCAGTGGGAGCATAAAGTAGGCGGGCAATAGCTCGCCTATTTTTTTGTCATTTTTCATTGAAAAATGTATGAAGTTCTATTGATATTTAATTTTTCTTTTGCTATAATAACAACTTACGTATAGTAGTATATAAATAAATTTATTTTATATATAATAGATGGGTGAATATTATGGCAAACCTAAATGGCAAGTTAATAGTTGTGGATGGACTGGATGGCTCAGGAAAATCAACACAGACTGAAATTCTTGGAAAAAGCCTTCTAGATTCTGGCAAGGAAATTTTAAAAATAAAGCTTCCAGATTATGAGGACGCGTCAAGCTCTCTTGTAAGAATGTACCTTGGCGGAGACTTTGGCTCAGATCCATCTGCTGTAAATGCATATGCTGCATCTGCTTTTTATGCGGTGGACAGGTTTGCAAACTTCTCTAGAAAATGGAAGAAGGAATATGAATCTGGAACACTCATTTTGGCAGACAGATATACAACATCAAATGCTGCTCACCAAATGACCAAACTAGAAAAGAGTGAATGGGATTCATACCTCTCTTGGCTTGAAGATTTCGAATATGAAAAAATAGGAGTTCCAAAGCCTTCACTTGTCATTTTCCTTGACATGCCTGTTGAAATATCTCAGAAGCTTATGACTTCAAGATATAATGGCGATGAAGCTAAAAAGGATGTTCACGAAGCAGACGTAGAGTACTTGAAGAAGTGTAGAGAGGCTGCTCTTTATGCAGCTGAAAAACTTTCATGGAAGGTTATTGAATGCTCACAAAATGGAGAACCAAAATCCATAGATGACATTTCAAAGGAAATTGCACTCGTAGTTAATGGAGTTGTTTAATGCTTGAATTTAAAGAAGCCACACTAAAAGATGTAACATTTTTCAAAGATGTATTTTCATCCCTTTCAAGAATGGGGTCAGAAGCATGCTTTGGAAACTTATATATGTGGGGCGAACATTACGACTGCAAAATTGCAGTTGAGAATGAAATTATTTATCTTAAGGCTGGAAACTCATTTACGGTTCCAGCTGCTAAAACAGAAGAGAAAATTGTAGAGGGCTTGGATTGCCTAAAACAATACACGGAAGAAAACAATATGACTCTTTCATTCCACTGTGTGGATGAAGAACAGAGAAAGCTAATTGAAAAGACTTTTCCAAATGAGTTTGAATTCCAAGAAGCAAGGGACGTTTCAGACTACATTTACAGAGTCGAAGATCTAGCACTTCTTCCAGGCAAGAAATACCACTCAAAGAGAAACCATATTTCATTCTTTGAAAATAACTTTGATTGGTCTTATGAGAAAATTACAGAGGACAATTTAAACGAGTGTCTTGACTTTGCAAGGTACTGGTTCTTGTCCAACAAAGAAAAACAAGAAACTGGTACAGACAAGGAACTGGATGCAATTGAAAAGGCACTTGGTGCATTCTTTGAAATTGGCTTTACTGGTGGCATTCTTCGTGTTGAAGGGGAAATTGTTGCTTTTACCTTTGGCGAAGGAATAAACGACAAGGTTTTTTGTACTCATGTTGAAAAGGCATCCTCTGCCATTCGCGGTGCATACCCAATGATAAACAGAGAATTTGCCAAAAACACAATTTCTAAATACGAGTACGTAAACAGAGAAGAAGACTTGGGAATTCCGGGACTTAGAAAGGCTAAGGAGTCATATAGACCCGCATTCCTACTCAATAAACAAAATGCAAGGATGGTGTAGGATGGACGAAATATTTGCCAGGGATACCGACATTGAAAATATCTCAGCAATATGGAGAATGGCATTCTCGGACTCTGATGAATATATCAACTTATTCCTTACCAACCTTTATTCTCCAGAGAACACAATAGTCTCCAGGGAATGTGGCGTAGTTGTTTCAATGGCATTTTTAATTCCAGCACAGCTTGTTGTTGGAGGAAGACCATACAGTGCATATTATTTTTATGCCGCCGCTACGCACCCAAAGTACAGACGTCGTGGTCATATGGAGAAGGTTATAAATTCTGCAAAGGCAGTAGCAAAAGAACGTGGAATAGACTTCATAGTTTTAGTTCCAGCAGAGGAATATCTCTTTGACTACTATTCAAAGTTTGGATTTGAAACGAAGTTCAACAAGAAGGTTGTTCACTACACAAGAAGTGAACTTAATGCGTTGGCTACTGAGCCTGACCTTTCAGAGGCATTTAAACTCAATGTCTTTGAAACAAGGCAGACATCCTTTGGCTTTAAAGATTTCTTTAACTGGGGTGAAGCCGCCCTTAAGTATGCAATGATGGAACACACATATTGTTCGGGTTCCATTGCCTTTACTAGTGACGGGTATGCAATGTACAACATGGGCAAAGACACCGTCTACGTTAAAGAAATGTGTACTTTATCTGATCCGTCGGAGCTTTTCAAAATGCTACTTTTAGAAGACGGTGCGGAGAAGTTTACTTTTAATCTTCCGTCATTCTCAAGTATTTGTAAGGAAGATGAAACAGTAGAAAATGTTGGCATGTCTGTGCCAACTTCAGAAGAAGGAAAAAAGGCCCAAGAGGTTTTAAATAACGCCTGGATAGGCTTGACACTTGGATAATGGAGGAGAAAATATGATTTACTTATTTTTAGCAAACGGCTTTGAAGAGACAGAGGCTATTGCTCCTGTTGACGTAATGAGAAGAGCTGGTGTTGACGTTAAGACTGTTGCTGTAGATTCAAGCAGTGAGTTCGTAACTGGTTCTCATGGAATTACAATTAAGGCAGATATGACTTTATCTGATGTAAAAATGGACAAGGATATGCAGGGCGTTGTTCTTCCAGGTGGTATGCCAGGAACTAAGAACCTTGAGGCTTCAAAGGAAGTTTTAGAAGTTGTTCAGTTCTGCTTTGACAACGACAGACTTGTTGCTGCAATTTGTGCAGCTCCATCAATCCTTGGTCACATGGGTCTTCTTAAGGCTAAGAAGGCAACTTGTTTCCCAGGCTTTGAAAAGGAATTAAACTGTGCCGTATTTACAGGTGGTTCAGTTACAATAGATGGCAACGTTATAACAGCTGATGGTGCTGGTAACGCTATTAAATTCGGCGAGGCAGTTACAGGCTGGCTTGTTGGTGGTTCTGCTGCAAGACGCGTAACAGAAGCAATGCAGTACAGATTTTAATGGGGGTTTTATTCCAAAATGGCAGAGTATAACAATGGTCCTACAAGGGGTACGGAAAATAGACGTCCTGCTCCAAATAGAACGGCACAGCCAAGTGGTGCTAGGGGAACTAGACAGGCTCCAAAGAGAACGTCTTCTAATTCTCGTGGCAAAAAAGCTGCGCCTAAAAAGACCAATCCACTTGCATCTTTGTTAAAGGGAAGTTCTGCTCCAAAGACTCGTATTTCAACAACTACTAAAAACGGCATTAAGATGTACGAGGACAAGACAGACTATTCAAAGATGAATGATCAAAATGCAACATACTACGAGGGTGAGGTTTACTTTGCTGCAAAGAAACCAGCGCCTGCAGGTGCACCTTCTAGATCTCGTGCAAGAAAACCAAAGAATGGATTTGAAGCATTCTTTATGGCTGTTTCAAAGGCAATAAAGAATGGCGGCAAAAAGGGAACAGCCATTTATCTTGGCATTCTACTTTTAATTTCCATCTTCCTTTCAATGTTTACTATGTCCTTCATAAATGACATCCTTGCCTTCAACAGAGGCGACGACGTTGCAACAATTACAGTTGGAGAAAATGCTACAACCGCTCAGGTAATTAATCAGCTTGATAAGGTTGGACTTATTAAGCATGGATCGCTCTGTAAAATCTTTATGGGACTTACAGGTGGTCTACATAATTCAAGTGGCAAAGAGCCCGTATACCTCAGTGGTGTTTACTATTTGACACCTAATATGGGCCTTGAAAAAATGCTTCTTTCATGTCAGGAAATTCAGAAGGCTGAGACTGTTACAGTTACAATCCCTGAAGGATTTACAATTGAACAAATAGCTAAAAAGCTTGAAAAGAGCGGCGTTTGTATGAGCGATGAATTCTTCAACAACATTGAAAAAGCAAACTTCTCAAGTTTCAAATTCATTGCTGAAATGGAAGACAAGACTTCAAGATACCATTACCTTGAAGGTTATCTATACCCAGATACCTACGAATTCTTTGTAGGTCAGAATGCAAGTTCAGTTATTAACAAGCTTCTTGAAAACTCTCAGGATAAGTGGACAAAGGAGTATGAGACAAGAGCAAATGAACTTGGGCTTTCAATGGACGATGTTTTAACACTTGCATCCATTGTTCAAAAGGAAGCTGGTAATTCTGAGCAAATGCCTGTTATTGCAAAAATCTTCTTTAACAGACTTAATTCAACAGGATTCCCATCTCTTCAGTCAGATGCAACTAACTTCTATGTAAACACATATATCAAGCCTAATGTTTCAGCAGGTGAATATGACACCTACTGGGCAAGGTACAGTACCTATGCATGTAAGGGTCTTCCAGTAGGACCAATGTGCAACCCAGGTAAGGAAGCAATTGAATCAGTTCTTTGGCCATCAGACACAGATGCATACTACTTCTGTCATGACAAGTCAGGAAAAATGTACACTGCAAGAACTGAGTCAGAGCACAATGCAAACTACTATCAGACTTTAAATTCAAGTAAGTAATTAGGGGAATAAAATGGCTATTGAAACTAGAAGACCGGAACTTCTCTGTCCGGCAGGTGACATGGAAAGACTTGAAGCTGTACTTCAGTATGGCGCAGACGCCGTGTACCTTGGTGGCGAACAATTTAATATGAGAGCTGCTCCTGAAAACTTTTCTGATGAGAAGTTGAAGAAGGCCGTTTCAATGTGTCACGAAAAGGGGACAGCTGTTCATTATATAATGAACACACTCCCAAGAAATGATGAACTGGACAAGCTCCCATCATTCTTTGAAAAGGCAAAGGATGCAGGAGTGGACGCATTTATTGTTGCAGATCTTGGCGTTATGAAGTGCGCACAGAAATATGCACCAGACGTACCAATTCACATTTCTACCCAGGCAGGTACAGTAAACTACATTACTGCTAACGCTTTTTATGACTTGGGTGCAAAGAGAATTATTACTGCAAGAGAAGTATCTTTGGATGAAATTGCAGAAATACGTGCAAGGACTCCAAAGGACCTTGAAATTGAATGCTTTGTACATGGTGCTATGTGCATGTCTTTTTCAGGTAGATGTCTTCTTTCAAACTACTTCACAGGAAGAGATGCCAACCGTGGCGACTGTGCTCAGCCTTGCAGATGGAAATACCATCTTGTTGAGGAAAAGAGACCTGGCCAGTACTTTGAGGTGTCTGACAGTGAAGAAGGCACATATATCATGAACTCTAGAGATATGTGCATGATTGAACACATACCAGAGCTTGTAGCAGCTGGCGTAGACAGCTTTAAAATAGAGGGACGTGCAAAGTCCGCATACTATGCAGCTGCTGTTACTAATGCCTACAGAGCGGCAATAGATGGATATCTTGAAAATCCATCGCCAGACTACAAACCAGAACAGTGGATGGTTGATGAAATGAGAAAAATCAGCTACCGCGACTACTGTACAGGTTTCTACTTTGGCCGCCCTAATGAGGACGCAAACATTTACTACGATGGAATTTACATTAGAGAGTGGGACATTATTGCAAATGTTCAGTCTTCAGATGGTGAATTCTTAACAGTAACTCAAAGAAATAGATTTTTTGAGGGCGATGAACTTGAGGTGCTAATGCCAAAGACAAAGCCTTTCACAATAAAAGTCGAAGAAATGTACAACGACAAGGGTGAACGAATTGACGTTGCACCAAACCCTATGGCAACAATTAAAATTCGTTCAAATAAATCTATTCCACAGGGCGCTGTGCTCAGAAAGATGCGTGACGAATGAAAAACATACATGAAGAAACTCTAAAGCTTGAAGAAATTACTCTTTCTGCACTGGCTGCAAGAGAAAGCCACAGCAAGGGAAGAGTAAGGTACGAAGAGCCTTGTGAAATTCGTACTGAATATCAAAGAGATAGGGATAGAATTATACACTGCAGTTCTTTCCGCAGACTTAAACATAAGACTCAGGTTTTTCTTGCACCAACTGGTGACCACTACAGAACCCGTCTTACTCACACTCTTGAGGTTGCTCAGATTGCAAGAACAATTTCAAGAGGGCTTAGACTTAATGAGGACTTAACTGAGGCCATTGCCCTAGGCCATGACCTTGGACACACTCCTTTTGGTCATGCAGGTGAAAGAGCACTTGATGCTGTTTTCCCTGAAGGCTTTAAACACTACGAGCAGAGTCTTCGTGTTGTTGACAAGCTTGAAAAGGGTGGAAAAGGACTTAACCTTACCGCAGAAGTACGTGACGGAATTCTCTGCCACACAACTGGTAAGGAAGCAGACACCCTTGAAGGTAGAATTGTTAAGCTTTCAGATAGAATTGCATATATTAACCATGATAT
>DCGS01000020.1:10023-14726 GCA_002314645.1 Ruminococcaceae bacterium UBA1772 | reverse complement strand
TAGCCGCAATTATGGAAAAAATTGATGATAAAAAACAATAACAAAATAACCCCAAAGGCATCTGCCTTTGGGGTTGTTTTATATAATATCAAGTGCTTCTAATATTCTTTTAGAATTATTTCCATCTCTATATTTAAGCATTTTCTTTGTTAATTCCTGCCTTACTTCTTTTGAAGAATCAATCCCAGCGGATATTTCTTCAATAAAATTGCAAAAACCATCAAAATCAAAAACCTTAACGCCTGGGAACCAATCCTTAATATTTTCAAATTCAAAGCCACGGTTTTCCTCATACATATCAACATCATCGAGGGTAAAAGCAATAGGCTTATCTAAATTTAAATAATCAACAGCTGCTGACGAGTAGTCGCTTATCATTGCATCCGAATGTATCAATAACCGATTAAGTAGCAAACCTTTTGCCTCAAGTTCATCATTAGTCAATATTAGAATATTACTATAATCAACCTTTGCCACCGCACTATTATTTTGATATGGATGCAATTTAATCAATAACATAATATCATACTGCTTTAAAAGTTCATTTAAAGCATCCATTTTATCCATATCCACTACAATTGGCAATCCGGTTATTGGATTAATATCATATTCACTTAGAACAGACAACTTAGAATCTGCTGTTCTAAACGTAGGAATCCACATAATTAATTTACTTTTAGGAGTTGTCCCTAGCAAATCATACACATTTTCAGTATACGGTTTAAAAAACCAATCATGTTTCGCGTAACCAGTTACTAGCACCTGGTCGTCTCTCAGTCCAAACATTTCCGCATGATTCTTTTTATATAAATCACTTATAACGGTTGTATACTCATATCTATGCTCACAAGAATAAAAATAGGTTCTAGTTTTAAAGCCGCAACCATGCCATAACTGAACACGCGTTTGATCATTTCTTGAATTCAAAGCAAAAACATATGAATCTGTAAAAAACAAATATTTAGCAAGACACAAAGGCTTATAAAACGTCTCTAATTCTCCTTCATCTGTTGACTTGTACCAATCAGAACAAATAAACTCCACATTCTCGGCAGAATAACTTTTTACGTATTTTTCTGGATTTTTTACATACCAAACCAATTTGTACTTTTTATTAAGCTCATTTTCAAGCATATACTCAAATAATGCACGCGCATTATCTATAAAATCAGAACCTGGAACATAATTCTGAAAAGAAGGACCACTCTTAAAAATAATGATGTCTTCTAACTGGGCATTCGCATATTTATCTCTAAATTTTTGTTCAATACGAATATCCACATCTGAAAACTGATAAACACAATCCAAGGAATTAGTAATATTAGTAATTTTTGATAATTGATCAAAGATTTCTCTATAAAAAAGACTAGTAATAATAATACTACAATCAGATAAATCCATTGATTCTAATAAATTTGGAGAATCAACGATTATTTCTTTTCCCCTTAATTGAAACTTACCATAGTTCTTCTTATTATTATCAACGACAAGAGCAATTCTGTCTAAAATTCCATTATGCTCGTCAATTAACCTTGAAAGAAAATTTTCACTTTTACCAAAACATACTATATGACTATTCAGTTCTCCAAATTCATCATGTTCAAACTGCTTTAAAATCATAGTTTCGCCTCTTTATTTCTACCGATTTGAGTTTCTAATGAGCGTATTATCTTTTTGTCCCTTTCAATACGTCCTTCCACTTCTTTTGAAAATTTCATTAAGTGTTCCCTTAAAATGTCCTTGTTGTTAAAATCTAAAGGCACAACAGCTGGTGCCAGGGTGCTTTTTTTGATAATTTCATCAAGTGGACTTTTTTCCACTGATAAATCCTGATCATATATAGTTTTTAGGCCATTTGCATTAAGAAATTCTAGATATTTTCTAAAATTGTTTAGATGACCATTCTTCATTTCACTATAATCACTATTTTTTATCAAGTCAGCAATTTCAAAACGATTAAATTCTTCTTCAGTACATGAATTAAGCTTATGATAACTCGCCAATTCTCTTGTTCGAGAGTCACTTGTTATTAGTAAGTTAGGGGTTCCGCCAATTATAGAAGCAATATTACCATGTAATCTACTTCCAATAGTAAAATCCACTTCTTCCATATACTTATACCAAGTTGTTGCATTTAAGAAAAATCTCATACGTCCTTCTCTATACAAATCAGAACATATATCATTAACTAAAAATTCTGTTTCTGAACAATGAGGGAAGCCGATATACATCATTTTTAGTTCATCGACATGTTGGGGAACAAAAATGCTATTTTTACACTTCTTTGACAAGTCAATTATTCTCTTATTAGATTTCGGAGTACTCCAACTCTGAGCTAAACAAATTTTACTATCTAAAGAAAAATCATATGGTTTAACATCCAAATTAGCCCCATTCGAATACATTGATGGACAGCCAATTACTGAAAAATGTTTTCCTTCTTTATAGCCTAAATATTCAAGATAGTCAGCTGTTATTTCCCCTCTTAGACCTATTAATGCTGATTTATCCAAAACCGCATTGATAAACTCCTTTGCAGAAGAATCAACAACACTATTTCCCTCTTTAAAATTTGGTTCGTATGGATTTCTCAAGCCAATTCCTGTTACTATACATGGTATTTTTAATTGCTTAACGAAATCCGTGTACAAATCCATTTCGAAAACAAACGACTCTCTAAACGCATCAGCCAAAGGGATAATAAAGTAATCAAAATTTTCATTTACATATTCAGGAGAGTAATTACCAACTCTATATTTATTACATTCCAACACATCATCGCTTGAAGTCATAAGTGTTTTCATAACACTATACTGATAAAGCAAGTTGCCAGAATTCGAACCCAAATAATTATTATACAATGCACTTTCTGGCTGTACATTAGTGTATGGCAAAACTCCAGCTCTAAAATAAAATCGTTTCATATAACACCTATATTATTAAAACTTACATTTCACTTATATATGAATCAATAATTCGTTCAGTCACTTGAATACCTATATTATCATTGATGTTAGGATAATATAAAGAAAAGAATTCATCCCAATCAATATCTAATTTATTTGTAATGTTATCTAATATTGCTTTATGTTCATTGTTTTCACCATTATAGACATTAAATGTGTAATAATCATAAAGGCCATCTTTTTTTGCCGCATAAACTCTGTCTAATATTTCTTTGTCATTAGTATTTGTCATAACAACTACTGGTTTCTTCATTAAAATATATTGAGTTTGTAACGAACTATTTGAATCAATTAGCACATCAGACCATGCAAAAGATTCTCTATATGTAATATTAGTATCTAGAACAATATTTTTTGAATTTTCAACAAACTGCTTCAGTTCGAGATAATTATCATATTCTTCTGGAGAATAAACCTTTTTGATGGTTTCTGTCATAGGATGTGGACGCCATATCAATGCAACATCATCACGTTCACTAACAAATTTAAATATATTGTTTTCTTCCATTTCTTTAATTGAAGGTATACTTCTAGAAAAATGAGTATTATAAAGAAAGACTATCTTACCATCTATTTTTTTCTTCCATGTTTCAGGGCATACTATACTTGATTGATTTATTTTTAAAGCATAATCCCATTTTGGCAAGCCACAATCAATGACATTTTCGCCCTTTCGTGATCCATACTGTTTGTAATACTCTTTCATTTTTGGAGATTGAGCAATTATTTTCCATGCATATTTTTCAACTGGAGAACAGAAAAAAGACTCAAATGAACTGCCAAATGTCAACTTCTTCAGCATACAATAAGGCAGATAAACCAGTCTAGAATACTTAGCAATATTCTCAGGCCAAAACATTGGAACTGTAACAGACTCATATGGCTGAGAAATGAAGGTAATATCTGGCTGAACCTTCTCTATACTGTAGCTTGTATATGGAATATTTTCTATTCCAAGAGGTGTAAGCCAGTCCTCATATATTATTTCTGATTTTACAGAGTCATCTGGCATTTTAGTAGCACGGAAAATTGGTTCAAGGACTACGTCTACGTCAATGTCGTCACGCTGTTTAAATGCCTCATATACGCTTTCCATTGAGTCCCATTTAGATGAGAGTTCTGCAACGAAAAGCACGCGAATTCTGTATTTTAATTCCTTTTTTGCAAGCTTTTGAAGTTTCTCTGCAAGAAGAACTAAACGAGGCATATTGTTTCCGTTAGCAGCATTGTCGGGAAGAAGCTCGACCATATCAGAAATGGTTGACTCCATTTTTGGGCAGTTTTCTTCTTCAATTGACTCAGCAATAATTGTTAACGCATCTATACAGTCCCCAAGAAGCGCTAAGTTTTTAGTAGATTCAATAATTCTATATGCTTCAAGAACGGAACCACATAATTCATTTACAATTTTATACTGTGAAACACGCATAAATGTACCTCGTTTCTAAAAAATAACCGACAGAGTATCCTATATCATCTGTCGGTTTTTTAAGGTCTAATATTTTAATGTCTTGGATTTTTGCGAACCTTCAAAGCCGACTTAAGAACAGCGCTTGTGGCTTTATCTGAAATTTCTTTTTCAAGTTTTGTGTAGTCCGGACTGTTAGATGCGCGAACAATATAATATGGATCCATGTTGTTGAGTGTGAGTGCCATAACATCCATTTTACAACGATCACATTTACAGCAGTTCATACTCTCCATAACCATATCAAGCTTATCTATAATAATTTTTTC
>DCGS01000020.1:8042-9943 GCA_002314645.1 Ruminococcaceae bacterium UBA1772 | reverse complement strand
CGAGTTGCAGTCATTGCATCATTAAAGCCAAATGAAGGCTCTTTGTTTTCAGGAAAAGCAGGCGTTGCAACCTTCGTGTGCGATGTATTAGTTGGAAAGTTTACAACCGTTGATTCCGGCTCTTCATATGCTGGCTCAACCACTTCTGGCTCATAGTCATCTGCAACTATGAATTCAGTTGGATTTTGTTCAAGTGTAGGATCAGATGCCAAGGCAAAGTTATTGTCATAGTAGGTTGGCATAATTTTCCTGTACATTTTTTCTCTGTCAAAGGTTTTCTTATTCGCCATCCTCTTCACCTCCGGTGATGATTTCGTCTGCGAATATCATATAATCCTTTGCAATATTGCTTCTCTTTGAGTATTCAAGAAGAGGAACCTGCTTTGCCTGTGCCTCAGCAATGGCACAAGCTGTGCGTATTTTCTTCTTGAATATTTTTGTGTTCATTTGAACAGCAACAAGTTCAGCAGTAGCAAGGATTTCTCGTGTAAGAACTGATCTTGAACTATATTTATTAAGAAGAATGCCCTCTATTTTAAGGCTTGGATTGTAACGCTCTTTAACACGTTCAATAGTTTCATAAAGTTCAGCAATTCCCTGAAGACTGAAAATATCAGCAAGCATAGGAATGATGATTGCATCAGCTGCAACAAAAGCATTTACTGTCAAAATGCTAAGCGCAGGTGGTGTATCAATTAAAATATAATCATATCTTGAACGTGCTGCATCTATGGCGTTCTTAAGAATAAACTCTCTATCATGCTGTGTGAACTCAAGTTCAATAGCAGAAAGAAGAATATTTGCACCAATAATATCAAAAGATGGTGTACGCTGAACAGCGTGAAGTGGCTTTGTGCTTCCACGCATAACGTCATATATTGTTGGGAAATCATCAGTCTCAGCATCTACACTAAAGCTCAAATTGCCTTGTGGATCTAAATCAATGCATAAAACCCTAAAGCCCTTGGCTTTAAGACATGCGCCAAGACCTTCTGTTGTTGAAGTTTTTCCAACTCCACCTTTTTGATTTGTTATTGCAAATACTTTTGCCATTACAAACACCACATTTTGCGTTTCTATTTTTATAATACCACTAATTGTACCATACGCAATATAGTTTGTCAAAAAATTGGTGACGCAGAAATATCATTATTTTCAAGGTGGAATTTTGTGCATTTAAGCTCGTTTTCAACCTCATAGAACCTCATTCCAAGCTGAATTCGAACACCAGGATATGCACAGTCTCTTGCTTCAATTACAGGATTTTCCTTTGCTGGAATCATCATATCTTCTTCCAATGGATCAAGCTCTTCAATTACCATTGTTTGAATACGTGGATTAAAGTTTGAATCCCAGAATCTATTTGGCATATGATCAATTACAACCTTAGTTGCAACATATGTATCTGCACCTAAATTTTTTGTAGTAATCTTTCCGCAAGTGTAGATTTCTCCACCCGCAATAGTACCACGACCAGACGTAGCAATTATTTCATTTTGCGCCATAAGTACAGAGTGAATTGCGTACTCAGTCTCAATTGTGCCAGCACACTTTGCTATAACGTTCTGCATATATCTGCATTTAATATTACCGCCAGAATATATTGAGCCTTCTGTCATTCCAGTGAAGCCTTCTGAAATAGTGACATCGCCTTCAGCTAGAATTTTAGCTCCTTCACATGCCCCATTTATTGTAACGGAACCACCAGAGATAATACTAAAGCCTTCTCTAACTGTACCGTTTATAATGACATCACCACGGTATTTAACGTTACCAGTCGAAACATTAACATCCGAATTCAACTTAAAGACCGTTGGAACACTTATTTTGTCGTTTTCAAAAAGAACGTATCCGTTATTAGCGGCAACAAGCTTTGTATCGTCAATAGATGAAATTTTTGT
>DCGS01000020.1:3549-7968 GCA_002314645.1 Ruminococcaceae bacterium UBA1772 | reverse complement strand
GTTTCCATAAACATCCATTCCATCAATGCCAGGAATTGGTCGTGTTCTTCTGCAAAGAAGACGTCCCTCATCTATTTCGTTAATAAGGCCAAGATCATAATAATCTGCATTGCCGTTATCTTTAATTTTTGGTTTAAGCTCGCGTCTTATAGGCACAGCAAACTTCAAAGTGCCGTCTTCACCAGGAGTTTGAGCAACTCCTTTTGCACAAGGAATTTCTGAAAGAAACGACTGATTATCAACAGCAGCCTTAATACGAGTCTCATCTATGCCAAACTTTATTCCTTCTTCAGAAAGGGCTTCCATAATTTCTTCCATAGTAACAGTGTAATCCTCTGAAGGTCGTCCAACAAGCATGCTTGCAGTCAACTTATCGTTACTTATTTTGAATCTAATCTTAGCCTTCATAAAATTCGCCACCTTTCTAAAGAAATAACATTATCGTTCTAAAAAAGCGGCTCTGAAAAAGAGCCGCCATGAAATTTTATCTTAAATTATTAATAGTGTCTTCAAGTTCGTCACTGATAGTAACAATTCTTGAATTCATCTGGAATGCGCGCTGAACCTTAATTACTTCTGTAATCTGCTCTGCATAATCAACGTTAGACGCCTCAAGATAACCCTGCTTCAAGTTGAGGGTTGAATCAGCATATGCATTGCCTGATGCTACACTTTCAGAGAAAGTACCGTCATCATTAAGTGAAAGTCCATCAAGGTTTCTAAATGCAAAGACACCTACTGTGTTATAAAGAGTTTTAATATCCTCATCTGTTGAATTTGAAAGAGTAATTGCATTTCCATTTGAGTCTGTTACATAACCATTTAATGCACCAGATACAAGAAGGAATGAATCGCCATATTCACGAAGCTCAAAATTACCATTTCTGGTGTAAACAGTGTCACCGTTTGCCATGTTAATTCTGAAGAATCCATTTTCATCATCAATAGCAAAGTCAAGGCTTCTGTCTGTTTGCTTTAAAACACCTTTAGTAAAAACAGTGTCCATTTTTGCAAGACGAGCACCATGGCCGACAGTTACATTTTCCTCTGTTGTGCTGTCAACGTTAGTATAGAGAAGGTCCTGGAAAGATGCCTGTCCAGCCTTATATCCATAAGTATTTACGTTAGCAATGTTATTTGCAAGCGCATCAAGTGCCTTCTGATGTTCAATTACACCTGTAGTTGCGGTATGAAAAGAAATCTTAGCCATTTACAGCACCTCACTTTATAGCTGAAATACGCTGTGTTCCGTCTTTTAAAACGTCTGCGTACATCTGTAGAATATTTGCCTGAGACTGAATTAAATTCTCTGTGCGCATTGCACTTGTAATTTCCTCTGCAAGGTCAATGTTTGAAGATTCATATCTGTAGTTTCTTACTTCAGCATTTGACACGAAAGGAGTCTCAGTTGTCTTATACATATTGTTATTAAACTCAACTAAATTACCATAATCTTCAAAATCATAAAGAGCAATTTTTCCGTAATACTGGTCTGTATCTGCATTGTAAATTTCTCCATTAGAACCTGTAATTATATTATCTGTTCCAATGAAAATATCACCATTTGGACCCTGTACACGACCCGCTCCAGTAAGGTAAAGATAGCCTTCCTCATCAAGGTCAAAAGAACCGTTTCTTGTGTAACCAATTTGACCTGACTTTGTCTTAATCTGGAAAAAGCCCTTTCCAGTAATGCCAAAATCAAGTGGTCTTTCAGTAAGCTTCAAAGGTCCCTGATCAAAATTTGTAACAGTGTCACTTACAACGTTAATCCATGAGCGATCATAGAGTGGAGTTGCGTGGTCAGCACCTGTTTCAGTTGTTCCAAGACGATATGTAAGCATTTCATCAAAAGGAACTGTAACTGACTCCTGTGCCTTATATCCTGCAGTATTTGCGTTTGCTATATTATTTGCAATGGTATCAATTAGCTTTTGGTTAGCCATCATACCAGAGCCAATTTCATAAAAGCCTCTAACCATATTTTTTTACCTCCATTACTCGAGGAATTTGCGAAGTTTCTTAATAGCCTGGAATCTAATTTGAGAAACCCTCTTAGGATCTTCTTCCATAATTTCTGCAATTTCAGCAATTGTAAGCTCTTCTTTATAGAAAAGGGAAAGTACAAGCTGTTGCTCGTGAGTAAGCTTAGAAATGGCATCTACAAGTTCACCTGAATAACCCATACCTTGTTCAACTATGAACTCTGGTGTGTCTTCAATGCCAGATGAAATATCAAAATGACGCTCATTTTCAGCTGCATCATCTATCATCTGATCAAGTGAGTACACGGCCATTGGTGTACCCGCAGCAAGACGTTTGTCATATTCTTCTGGGGTAAGGCCCAAATACTCAGCCATTTCAAGACGCGTTGGCTCACGTCCTAAATCTGCTTTAAGTTCATCCTTCGCAGTGTTTATTTCTTTTGAAATGTCTCTTACCTTTCTAACGGTACCGCTCTGCTTATTAATGAAGTCGAGCATTGCACCATGAACACGGTGAGACACGAATGTTTCGAATTTAACGTCCCTGTCAAGTTCAAAGCGATCAATTGCATTAATTAGAGCAATCATACCCTCGCTGACAAGTTCTTCTGGCGATTCAGCCCCTTTATATGTGTTATAGACCTTGATGGCCACTTTTTTAAGAATAGGCATGTAGTGAATTACGAGTTTATTTCTGACTTCAGTATCATGAGTCTTGTCGTATTCCAGCCATAAATCCATAATTTCAGGATCTATTTTTGTATTTTCTACGCCCACATGGCCACCTCTTTTCTATACATATTTATGGAAATTAATCAAGCGTTACATTAGCAACAGCCTGAATCTGAACACCGTTATCAATTTCGTTATAAGAAAGAACTACTGTACTCTGTGCAAACTGCTCAAGCATCTTACTGAAGTAAATTCTAACAACAGGCGATGTAAGCACTATTGGAGTAGTAATGACATCGCGTACCTTCTTAATGGATGCTGTAAGGTTTGTCATAATTGTCTGCATTGTGTCTGGGTCAATATTCATTATTGCGCCACCAGTTTCACTAGAACGTACAGAGTTAATAATTACTTTCTCTACTGATGAATCAAGTGTAATAACCTTGATTTGTCCGCCTTCTGCCCACTTTCTTGTAATAGTTCTCTTTAGAGTCTGTCGAATCTGTTCTGTCAGAAGTTCAACATCTCTAACCGAACCGGCATTTGCGGCAATAGTTTCAATAATAATTTCCATATCCCTAATTGGGACGCCTTCACGAAGAAGGTTACATAGTATTTTTTGGAGATTTGTTACGGTAATAAGGCTTGGAACAATATCATCCACAGCCACACCGCTGTTTTTCTTGAGGTTTTCAAGAAGTTGTGTTACATCCTGTCTTGTAAGAAGCTCATACGCATGCTTTCGTACGGTTTCAGACATATGTGTTACAACAACTGAAAGAGGGTCAATTACGGTATATCCGTAGATTTCCGCAATATCCTTTTTATCTGGAGTAATCCATTTTCCAGGAATTCCATATGCAGGTTCAATAGTTTCAATACCATCTACCTTACCTGTAAGGTTACCCGGGTCAAGGGCAAGGAAATAATCGACGAGGATTTCACCTCTAGAAATTTCTTCACCACGAATTTTAATTACATATTGGTTTGGACTGAGCGATCCATCATCTCTTAGTCGGACTGCTGGTATTACCATACCCATTTCCTGGGCAAATTGTTTTCTGAACATTACCAAGCGGTCTACGAAGTTACTACCTCCCGCTTGGTCAACAAGTGGAATAAGACTATATCCAAAGTTCATTTCAATTGCATCGACTGTAAGGAGCTCATAAATATTGTCAATATTTCTAAAGTACTCGGTTTCGCTTTGTTCTTCACCGGCCATATCTTGAACCAGTTTTTTCGTCTTATCTTCGTCTTTTGCCCCTTCATCAGGTTTTCTTGAAAGCATTGTTCCAAGAGCAAGAAGACCAATACCAAGTGCAAAGGTTTGAAGCTTTGGCATACCAGGAATAAGAGCAAATACAAACATTGTGCCACCAGCAACAAACATAATTACTGGCTGAGCAGATACCTGTTGAGTAAGGTCGTTTCCAAGGCTTGACTCAGAAGCAGATCTTGTAACAATCATACCTGTTGCGGTTGAAATAAGAAGTGCTGGAATCTGAGAAACAAGACCGTCACCTACGGTAGAAATGGAGTATGTGCTAAGTACATCACCAAAGGAACCGCCACCCTGGACCATTCCTATAATTACACCACCGACAAAGTTAATGAGGGTAATGATAATTGACATTATGGAGTCGCCCTTAACGAACTTCGTAGCACCGTCCATAGAACCGTAAAATTCAGCTTCACGCTGAACGTTACTTCTTCTACGTCTTGCTTCCTGTTCATCTATAAGGCCAGCGTTCATGTCGGC
>DCGS01000020.1:456-3534 GCA_002314645.1 Ruminococcaceae bacterium UBA1772 | reverse complement strand
GCCATCTGCTTACCTGGCATAGCATCAAGAGTAAATCTTGCAGATACTTCAGCAACACGTTCAGCACCCTTTGTAATTACAAGGAACTGAACAACAACAATGATAATGAATATGATAAATCCGACTACAACGTTTCCTTGCAATACGAAATTACCGAAGGTTGATACTACCTGTCCTGCATTACCACCATTTGTAAGAATCTGTCTTGTTGATGAAATATTAAGACCCAATCTAAAAAGTGTTGTAATAAGAAGGAGTGATGGAAATACCGAGAATTCCAAAGCATCCTTAATATAAATACTTATGAGAAGGATCATAAGCGAAATTGCAATATTTGTTACAAATGCAAAGTCAAGGATAAAAGTTGGAAGTGGAATGATAATAAGTGCTACTACCAGAATTACGAATACAGACATTACTGAATCTCGTAAATTAAAAATAGATTTTAACACTTATTTCACTTCCTTTCTTTTATTTTTCCTGAAGAGCTTTAAGTTTTCCAAGAGAATGAACCCAAGCCAGAACTTCCGCAATTGCGGTATAAAACTCTGGACTAATTTCAGACTCGAGAGGAATTGTTTTGTAAAGAGATCTTGCAAGAGGCTTATTCTCAATCATTGGAATATCATACTTGTCTGCCTCTTCAATAATTCTGGCCGCAACGAAATCCTGTCCCTTGGCAACCACTACTGGAGCCTTAGATACTTTCGGATCATATGCTAAAGCTACAGCAAAATGAGTAGGGTTTCTGACAATAACGTCAGCTTCTGGAATTCTTTGCATCATTCTAGCCTGAGACATTCGTCTCTGTTGTTGACGAATACGACCCTTAATTTGTGGGTCACCTTCGGTCTGTTTGAATTCCTCTTTTACCTCTTTCTTGGTCATCTTCATTCTCTTGTCATAGTCATAGCGCTGATAGAAGAAATCCACAACTGCTATAACAATGAAAGCAAGTGAAAGTTTTAATCCAAGACTATAAATCGAATCAAAAACAATTGCTATTGCACTTAAAAGGTCTGCCGACATAAGTGTAAGCGACTGTTCAAGAAGGCCCATAAACTGAGAATAAATAACTGCAATAATTATTACCATCTTTATGAGCGATTTAACCACTTCAAAAAGTGATTTCATTGAAAAGATATTCTTTATTCCTGAAAGTGGATTAAGCTTAGAAAATTTTGGTTGCAATTTCTTCATTGTAAAAAGAAATCTGGTTTGAACACCGTATGCAAGTATTCCAATTACCATTGCAATAAGCATAATTGGCAATGTACATGCAAGCATTATATAAAATCCGTTCAGAAGTACGTTGCTAACCGTCTCTGCTGTTATTTCATCAACCGTTGACATATATGAGAACGAGTTTTGGAAAAGAGAAACTATATTTCCATAAATTGTTGTCATATAAATTCTAAGCACAGAGAAAATTGCTATAGTAGATATTGCTATTGCAACTTCCTTACTTTGGAATATATTACCTTCTTTTCGTGCGTCCTTTAGCTTTTTCGGGGTCGCTTTTTCGGTTTTTTCCTCTCCGCCCTGTTCAGCCACTTAGACTCACCTTCCTTTACACGCCCTTTACACCAAATAGTAAGAACAGTTTATCAAACATAAGTTCAATCAACTTTTCAAGGAAATTGGCATATGAAGGAACCAAGAAAATAATACAAATAATTCCAACAAACATTTTAATTTCAATATTAAGAGTAAGAATATTAATGTTTGGAACCGCTTTCATAAGAAGACCTACACAGGTCTCGGTAATAATTTCAATTGCAACTATAGGCAATGTAAACTTTATTGCATATAACACTATTAGTGAAAAAAGTTCTGTAAAAGCCCACAAAAAATCTTTTGAGATGGCAAACTCACCATACGGTGCAACCTCACCTAAAACACAGAAAAACTTCATAAGCGTCAAATGTGAATTGGTTGCAAAGAAAATACACATGAACATTACATTGAAAAGCGAACTTGAAATAGCAACCTGGTTTCTTGTCATAGGATCAAAAACCTTGGCCATTGAAAGACCAATGTTAAAGTCAGTAAGTTCACCGCCAATAGTAATTACAGACATAAACAGTCGAATTGCAAAGCCTGCAAGAAAGCCAATTAGAACTTCCTTAACAATGATAAAAGCAAATACAATAAGACCAACATTAGTTGAATCATAATCTGGAAGTCCAGTATAAACGAATATTGACATAAACAAGGTGAGTGCAGCTTTAAGCCTATTTGGAACCGAACGTTGTCCAAGAATAGGGTTAAAGTATATGCATCCGACCATTCTTGCCATTATAAACGCAAGCTTCGGAAAGTCGAAGTCAAGTCCTAATAAACCTAAATCCATTTACTCGTCCGCACTTTCTTTTCCTAACTAAGATTCGTCATCAAATCAAACAGATACTGAAATAGCTCTGTTATTTCTTTTGCCATCCATGGACCAAGAACAATTAAAACCAAAACAATAATTATAAGCTTTGGTACAAAGGTCAATGTCTGCTCATGAATTTGTGTTGCGGCTTGAAACACCGCAATAACAAGACCAATAACCATACTTCCAAGAAGTACTGGAAGTCCTACTTTTAGCACTACGAAAAGTGCTTCACGTACTATATCTGTAACTGTCGCAATATCAAATGTCATACGATAGCACCTTTCAAAAAATTAATAAAGCTAGACGTTAAACGAGGAAACAAGCATTTTAAATATCAGTTCCCAACCGTCAACTAAAACAAAGAGCATAAGCTTAAACGGCATTGCAATTGTTGTTGGCGGCAACATTACCATACCCATTGACATAAGCGTACTTGAAACAATCATGTCAATTACAAGGAATGGTATGAATAAAAGGAAGCCAATAATAAATGCCCTTCTAAGTTCACTTGTAATAAACGCTGAAATAATAACGGTCAAATCCAAATCCTCTGGATTTGCAACTTCTTTTGTATTAGAAATATCAACGAACAAATTAAGGTCATCCGTTTTTGTATTCTTTAACATAAATTGTTTTATAGGAACTTGAGCCTTTTTTAGGAACTCCTCTTGAGAAATAGTGCCTTCCTTATATGGCTT
>DCGS01000020.1:0-387 GCA_002314645.1 Ruminococcaceae bacterium UBA1772 | reverse complement strand
CAAAGCGCAATACCAATAATTACTTGGTTTGGTGGGGTTGTCTGAAGACTCATTGCATTTCTAAGGAAAGATAAGACAATTACAATTCTTGTAAAACAAGTTGTAAGAAGAAGCAAAGATGGCAAAAGAGTAATAATTGTAAGCATAATTACAATTTCAACTGTTTCAAGACCATCGTTATCAATATTTAAATTGATTTCACCAGCAGCAGAAGCGGTAACCGTTGGAAGCATTAAAACCAGAATTAGAACAAGCGCTAAAACCTTAGCTACTCGTCTTATTCCGCGTCTCTTTGCAGGCTTTTCATTCTCATTCTGCTTTTTATCTTCTATACCCGAATTGCTTTTTTCATTAGCGATAGCATGTATTTTTTTCAAATCTAACGCT
>DCGS01000088.1:12791-21255 GCA_002314645.1 Ruminococcaceae bacterium UBA1772 | reverse complement strand
CTTTTCTTTAAACTCAGCTGCAAGATCAATTAAGTAAGAAATTTCCTCTGAAGTCAAATCTAAAAGCTTTAAAAAATCTTTTCCCTTAAGGTTCATTTTTCATTCGTCCTTCCGTCAAAATACAATATGCACTAATTTTTGCATATTTTGCATCATATTTTATGGTTTTATGCATATTTTCTGAATAAATATGCATAATTCCGAAAAGTTATTGCATAAATAATACATTTTTATGCATTCAAAGTCAATATATATTTATATATTTTTAAGAGTGTTTTTCATCATAAGCTTTGAGGGCTTCTAAAGTGAATTCTACGTCAGATGGACAGTCAATGTAGAGAGTTCCTCTCTTTTGGCGAGTTTCCTCTCCCTTTCCTGTAATGAGGATGATTTTATCCTCTCCTTCTGCATATTCATTTATGGCTTTGAATATTGCAAGTCCTCTGTCCTCAAGAATTTCATGTGGACAGTCTCCAAGGTTTTCTTCAATGTCCTTTGCAATATTCATGAATGGCTCTTCACCTGAGTCTTCTTCTGTAATATAGACATAGTCTGAGTTCTTTCCTGCGCTGTCTCCAAGGTCATGTCTACGAAGGAGAGCCTTCATTCCAGGGCAACCAAATACTGTAACAATTTTTCTGCCTGGGTATTCAACTCTTGTTGAACTGTAGAGTGCTTCAAAGCTCATTGCATTGTGAGCATAGTCTACAATTACTACTACCTTTTTATCCTGGCTTCCATACACCTGCATTCTTCCGCCTGCACGTGCAACCTTAAGACCTGCTTTTACATATTCCTTTGGAACGCCAAGAACATATGACATTGCTATTGCACAAAGGGCATTTGAAACGTTGAAAATACCTGGCATTGTAATGCAGATTTCATCTTCATATTCCGGAGTGCGAACGTTGAAGTAAAGTCCATCATCCTTCTTTTCAATGTTCTTACAGTAGATTGTGTCAGTTTCTGAAGAACCGAATGTTACAATGTTGCATTTACCCTTTGCATATTCAAGTACTCTGTCTGAATACTGTGCGTCTGTGTTAATACATGCTGTCTTGCATGTGTCAAAGAGTTTGAGCTTAGATCCGAAGTAATCCTCAAAGTCTGTATGCTCTATTGGACTAATATGGTCTACACCAATGTTTGTGAATGCAGCTACGTCAAAGCAAATATCAGTTACTCTGTTATATTTAAGTGCCTGACTTGAAACTTCCATAACAAGGTGTGAAATTCCTGAATTCACAGCGTTGTAGAAGTTCTTGTGGAGAGGCATTGCTTCTGGTGTTGTAAGGTGTGACTCCTCACGGATTACACCGTCGTATGTGTCTATTGAGGAAATAATTGCACATTCAGGCTTCTTCTCTGCTTCAAGCCAAAGGTTAAGAATGGTTCTAAGATAATACGCTGTTGTGCTCTTACCCTTTGTACCAGTAATACCAATTGAAGTTATTTTTGAAGGAGCATTGTCATAAAAGATGATTGCAAGGTATACCATTGCAAGTCTTACGTCAGACACCTTTATGAATGCGGCATCAATATCATACTTTTCTTCACTTACATATAAAACAGCACCTGCACTGATAGCAAGATGCAGGTACTCCTCTTTAAAATGTGCACCCTTACAAACAAAAATAGAAGGTCCTTCCACCTCTCTGTTATCAAATGTAAGGCATGAAATTTCCTTATTTAAAATTTCATCTGTTAAATTTGATTCAAGAATTAAATTCTTTTCTTTCAAAACATCATAAAATTCTTTTACTGTCTTGTTCATAAGAATTCCTCTCAGTCACATATATAATAAATAAAATACATAATTAGCTCCAAATATTTTACCATATGTGAGCGTCATTTACAATTAACAAAAAGAAAAACGCACGCCAAATGACAGTGCATTCCGTGTGCGTTTTTTGTGCATTTTCTATGATAGTAGTTCTATGTCTAAAATGTCCTCAATTGCAATTTCCATTTTGTTTGTAAATACAATCTTTCTGTCTATTTCATCTAAAGTTTTAACGCAGCCAACATATGTGACATATGCACCACCAAACTTTCTTTCGTCCGGTATAAAATATGTCACTTTTATTTCCGGCTGCATTTTAATTCTTTCCATAACTAGACCTAAAATACCATCAAGCTTAGATATTTCATTCTCGTCTAGAATTATCTTCCTATCCGTAAGTCGTGCTGTTTCGTTTACTTCTTCGCCATAGCCTCGAAGTGCTGCAAACGGAGCAAACTGCGCCGCTCTGTCGTGCATTGACATGTGCGGTCTTGTCACCGACTGGTAATGTGGAAGATCTATAATGTCGTCATACCTTCCCATTATGCCCTGTGCCCGCCCACTTGACCATTTCGTTCAATGGCAGTTGCTCCTTCCTTAAAGTTTGTGCCTTTAAGTATGGCGTTTTTGCCATACTTTTTCTTTATGTCGAGCATTGCATGTTGAAGACTGTTTTCCTTTTCTAAATAAAGGTCGGTTTCCTTCTCCTTTTCATAGTTCTTGAAAAGGTCAAGCTGCTCAAACGCCGACTCTTCTTTTGCTAGTTTTTCGTCTTTAACATGGTTTGCAACAACGTACATTCTTCTAACGTGAAGTCTTGGGTCAACTTCTCTGTCAAACACTTCAAGTGCTGCATCCATAAGAAGACGAGTGGACGCCGTATACCTTGAAATGTTTCCTGTGCCGTGTGCTTGCTTTGGCACTTTTCGGCCATAGTAGTCAGTTACTATTTCACCCTTGAAGCTAGACGCGTCTATTATGTCATAGCCCACTGTCAGAACAATTTGATTTGTTACAAGACCCTTGTCTACAAGGTCAAGAGCAAGCATTTCTGTCATTTCCATAATGACCGTTCTTGCCTTCTCAAATGTATATGGTTCAGACAAAACTTGGCCCTGTGTAACGCTGTTATTCTCCGGCCTATAGTTCTTTATTTCAGCTATAGTACAGGGCTCCCAACCCCACGCATGATCAATTAAAAGCTCCGCATTTACACCAAACAACTTATATAGTAAATCCTCGCTGTAAAATGATCCTTTTTTGCCAACAGAACAACGAGCAACATCACCCATTGTGTACATTCCATTAGCTTCGAGCTTCTTTGCATACCCTTTGCCAACACGCCAGAAGTCAGTTAGGGGCCTGTGGTCCCACAGCTTCTCCCTGTACAGCCTTTCATCTAGGTATGCAATACGCACTCCGTCAGCGTCCGCTGGAATATGCTTTGCTTCAATGTCCATTGCAACCTTGCAAAGGTACATATTTGTTCCTATTCCAGCAGTAGCTGTAATACCTGTTTCAGACAGTACGTCTGAAATCATAGTTTTTGCCATTTCATGAGGTGTCATTTTGTTGTACTTTAAATAGTTTGTTACGTCTATAAACACCTCGTCAACCGAATACACATGAATATCTTCTGGAGCCACATATTTTAAATAAATTTGATATATTTTCGTGCTGTACTCCATATACTTTTTCATACGGGGAGTTGCGGCAATAAAGTCAAGTTCGAGCAATTTATTCTGAAGTTCAATTGCATTTGTTGACTTACCTGAAAACGGCTTGTTTCCGTTCTTTGCAAACCTCATGCCATTGACTTCTTTGACCTTTTGAACCACCTCAAAAAGCCTTGCTCTTCCAGGTATTCCATATGCTTTTAAAGAAGGAGAAACCGCAAGACAAATGGTCTTTTCTGTACGACTAGCATCTGCAACAACCAAGTTGGTTGTCAAAGGATCTAGTCCACGTTCAACACATTCTACAGATGCGTAGAACGACTTAAGATCTATGGCAATATACATGATATTCTCCTTCCGTTTTTTACTATTATATCACGAACAAATTACAATTACTTTAAATGTTCGGTTACTTTTTTCATATTTATTGACTTAATTTAAAATAAAACATACAATATATTTGTCGAAAAAATAGAATAACGAGGTGTTCTAAAATGATTAACGCATTTAAAGACATGTTGAACCGTTGGAATGATTTCAACGGCAAGACAGACAGACCAGGCTACTGGTGGGCACAGCTTGCAATGGTTATTGTAGGTATTGTCATTGGTATCATCTATGCAATTGTTGGAGTAATTGCTGCTTCTTTTGATTCAGGCGCAGCTGCAGGAATTGTTATTGGTCTTGTAACAATAATATTTGTAGTCATTGCAATCTTCATTGGTATTGCTGGTCTTGCAATAACAGTAAGAAGACTTAGAGATGCTGGTTTCCCATGGTGGTTCATTTTCATCAACTTTGTTCCATCAATTGGTCAGATTGCTCTCATTGTACTTCTTTGCTTCCCATCATCTGACACTCCTGTAATTGACTTCGGTGGAAACAGCCAGCCACAGAGCTACACTCCTCCACAGCCACAGTCACCTGCTGAGCCAGCTGCTCCAGTAGTAGACGTAGCTCCAGAAGAAGCTCCAGTTGTAGCTGAAGAACCAAAAGCAGAAGAAACCGCTGAAATATGGACATGTAAATGTGGTCAGGAAAACACAGGTAAGTTCTGTGCTGCTTGTGGTAGCCCAAGAGAATAATTAGACAATAAATAAAAGGGATGGTTTAAGACCATCCCTTTTCTATTTTCATTGTCGACACAATAGCATACACAACAGCAACAATAGATAATGCTATTGTAATAATATACATCCAATATGCTTCTAAAATAAGTTCAATAGCAAAGCATAAAAAGATTAATGCAACAATTAAAAATACTATAGCCGTTTGACGATAATATGGCTTTTTATTCATTTGTTCTCTTTCTTGCTCTGATGCCCATATATATGCATTGTTGAATAGAAATCCTTTTTCTTGGAATGACCTAATACTGATAAAAAAGGCTACTATTGAAAAAAGCGCACAAACTACTGCACCTATTATTTCTACCATAATGATGTCCTCCAAAAAGACAAATTCATTAATTTCATTCTAACACTTCTCATATAATTGTCTATCATAAAATTATTTATGATATATAAAAGTCAAAAAAAGATCGGTTACATTTAACTATGTAACCGATCTTACTACTTTATTTGACTCAGCGACTCATTACTTCTTTAACTGCTTCTTTAATGTGAGCAGCGTCAAGACCATAGAGGTGAAGAAGTTCTTGAGCTGGGCCTGAACGACCGAATGTGTCGTTTACACCTACACGCTTAATTGGTGTTGGAAGCTTTTCTGAAAGGAGTTCAGAAACTGCTCCGCCAAGACCACCAATGATGTTGTGCTCTTCAGCTGTAACTACGCAGCCGCAGTCTTTAGCTGCTTTGAGGATAATTTCCTCGTCAAGAGGCTTGATTGTGTGAATGTTGATAACACGAGCTGAAATGCCTTCAGCTTTGAGCTCTTCAGCCGCAATGAGAGCCTCGTTAACCATGAGGCCTGTTGCTACAATGGCAACGTCTGTGCCTTCAGTGAGCTGTGCACCTTTGCCCCATTCAAACTTGTATGCGGCCTCGTCAAAAATCTGAGGCACAGCAAGTCTGCCAAAACGAAGGTAGCAAGGGCCTTCATACTCAGCAGCAGCAAGAACAGCGGCCTTAGCTTCAACAGCGTCAGCTGGGTTAATGATTGTCATACCAGGAATTGTTCTCATGAGAGCAATGTCCTCGCAGCACTGGTGAGATGCACCATCTTCACCAACAGAAATACCACCATGTGTAGCGGCAATTTTAACATTTAAGTGTGGATAGCCAATTGAGTTTCTAATCTGCTCAAAAGCACGGCCTGCAGCAAACATTGCAAAAGAAGATGCAAATACTGTGTAACCTGTAAGGGAAAGACCAGCTGCAACGCTCATGAGGTTACCCTCAGCAATACCAGCATTGTAGAATCTGTCTGGGTATTCCTTCTTGAATACACCTGTCTTTGTTGCACCAGCAAGGTCAGCATCCATTACTATTACCTTGTCGTTTATTTTACCAAGTTCAAGGAGTCCTTCGCCGTAGCCGTCTCTAGTAGCCTTTTTAATTACTTCAGACATGAAAGTGCCTCCTTTAACTCGTTCATTGCTTGTTCGTACTGCTCAGCATTTGGAGCCTTACCGTGCCATCCGCACTGGTTCTCCATGAAAGATACGCCCTTGCCCTTTACTGTCTTAGCAATAATGGCAGTTGGCTTGCCTTTGCAGTTTTCTGCTGCAGTGAAAGCAGCATCAATTTCGTCAAAGTCATGACCGTTAATGTTAATTACATTAAAGCCAAATGCTTCAAACTTCTCATCAATTGGATATGGTGAGTTAACCTCATCTATTGATCCGTCAATTTGAAGGTTGTTGTTGTCTACAACTACAACAAGATTGTCGAGCTTTTTAGCAGCTGCAAACATTGCAGCCTCCCAAACCTGACCTTCTTCAATTTCTCCATCGCCAAGGGCTGTGTATACTCTATATGACTTGCCACCTATTTTTGCGCCAAGAGCCATACCAACGGCAACAGATACACCCTGTCCTAATGAACCTGTGCTCATGTCAACACCAGGTGTCATGTGCATGCTTGGATGTCCCTGAAGGCGTGAGTCAGCCTTTCTGAGAGTCTTAATTTCCTCTTCTGGGAAAAATCCACGAAGTGCAAGTGCACCATAGAGAGCAGGTGCTGTGTGACCCTTTGAAAGAACAAATCTGTCTCTGTTCTCATCCTTTGGGTTTTCTGGATTAACGTTCATTTTATACATGTAAAGATATGTCATGATATCTGAAATTGAGAGAGATCCACCTGGATGACCAGACTTTGCATTGAATGTTCCCTCAATGACATTCATACGTACCTTTGCTGCAGCTTTCTGCAGTTCGAGTTTCTTTGAAGAATCCATGTTTTCCTCCTATTATTTGCGAAGCTTCTGTAAGAATTTCTCAAAGTATTCTGGAAGCGGTGCCTCCAGTTCTATATATTCACCCGTAGTTGGGTGTATAAAGCCAATTAAGCCTGCGTGAAGGCACTGACCATTCAGTTCCTTCGGTGTGTTCTTTGGACCATATACGAGGTCTCCAGCAACAGGATGGCCCTTGTATGCCATATGAACACGGATTTGGTGTGTGCGTCCTGTTTCAAGGCGAAGCTTCAAGTATGTGAAACCTGGGTACCTTTCAAGGACTGTATAGTGTGTTGTTGCATTACGTGAGTTCTTGTCTGTGACTGCCATTTTCTTTCGGTCCTTAGGGTTACGACCTATTGGAGCATCTATTGTGCCCTCGTCTTCCTTAAGGTTGCCGTGAACCACAGCGCGGTACTCTCTAGTAAAGGAATGCTCCTTAATTTGTTCTGCAAGATGTTTGTGCGATTTATCCGTCTTTGCAACAATTAGAAGTCCACTTGTGTCCTTGTCTATTCTGTGGACTATGCCTGGTCTCATAACGCCGTTTATTCCTGAGAGAGAGTCCTCACAGTGAAACATAAGGGCGTTTACAAGTGTGCCGTCTGGATTTCCAGGAGCAGGATGAACAACCATTCCTTTTGGTTTGTTGACTACCAAAAGGTCGTCATCCTCATAGAGGATATCCAGAGGAATGTCCTGTGGAATGGCCTCACAAAGTGTAGGCTCGGGAAGTATTACTTCCACCATATTCCCAGCTTTAACTTTATAGTTTTTTGAAACCTCTTGTCCATCTACAAAAACCTTGCCGCTAGCAAGAAGCTTTTGAGCCTGGCTTCTAGAAATGCCCTCCGCACATGAGGCAATGACATTATCTATTCGCTCTGAAGAATGCTCTTCTGGAACAAGAAAGCTAAAAACATCTTCATTCATTGTTTTCTCCGTCTTCCGGCTTCTTTTCCTTTATGGTTTCAACTATTACTGCTAGTACTATTAGTACCGCACCAACCGTAACACATATGTCTGCGAAGTTAAAAACAGCGTAGTCCATAAAGGTGTATTCTATGAAGTCAACAACATAGTGTCTGAAAACTCTGTCAATTAAATTTCCTACGCCACCAGCAAGCATAAGTATTACTGCCGAATACTCAACTTTGTTTTTAAGCTTACCTGTTGCAAGGAAAATAATACCAAGGATAATTACAATTCCAGTAAACACTGAAAGTGCCCATGTATTGTTGCTAAATATACCGAATGCGGCACCTGTATTTTCCACGTAACGGAATTGGATAAATCCATCTATTACGGTTACAGGGTCCGCATCTTTTAGGTTATTTAGCACTAATAATTTTGAAACCTGGTCTATGGCAACGAGCAATACAGCCACTATGGCGGTAATTGCAATTGTCATATATTAGTCCTCTTTTCTGTCAAAGAGAGTCTGCTCAGGGTCATATGCTTCCTCTGAGTCCTCTTCTTCGACCTCTTCCTCGTCGTCTTCGTCAAAAAGACTTTTACCAGAATCTATGTCCTCAAACTCGTCTTCTGAGTCATTTAAGTATTTATCTACATCTGCTTCTTCAGCTTCTGTATCATCTTCGTCATCTGTAAGATAAGCGTCTACGTTTGGAGCTTCTTCTACTTCTTC
>DCGS01000088.1:942-12735 GCA_002314645.1 Ruminococcaceae bacterium UBA1772 | reverse complement strand
TTCCTCTGTTTCAGCTGTCTCTTCTACAGTTTCCTCAGCTTCAGTTGCTTCCTCTGAATCTTCTACTATTTCTTCAGCTTCAGCTTCTTCTGCCTCTTGAGCTTTCTTCTTGTGCATTGCTGCAATGTCAGCAGCAAAGTCAGGTGTGAACTCAAGAAGTTCTAACTGCATTTTGTATGTATCCATAAGGCTTGCTCTGATTTTAGCTGATTCCTCTTTAATCTTGTCGAGGTACTCACGCTCTTTTTCAGCTTCGTCCTTAACTGTATTAACTTGTTCGTCATAAATTTCCTGAGCCTTTGCAAGAAGCTTTGTTGCATTAGACTGAGCAAGCTTTAATGTGTCTTCAGCACGCTCGTTTGCATCTCTTACAATTCTGTCTGCTTCCTTCTCAGCATTTTCAATAATGACAGCTGTCTTTTCAGATACAGCAGCTTTTGCAGTACGAACCTTTTCCTCTGCTTCAGCTAAAATGCCACGTGACTTTTCCTGAGCCTCAGTAACAATTGATTCCTTCATACGTTCTGCCATAAGAAGGGCATTACGGATGTTGTCCTCGTCGCCTTTGTATTCTGAAACCTTGTCAGCAAGAAGACCAACCTTTTTTACAAGTTCAGCGTTGTCCTTGAAGAGTTGTTCAAAAGACTCGTAAACTTCATCAAGAAAAGCATCTACATCTTCTCTTTTGTAGGCATTTCTTCCAGCCTGCTGGAATTCATGGTTTTTAATTTGCTTTGGTGTAAGCATTATCTTCACTCCTGAATATTATTAAGAAAACGAGAGTTGAAAGTCATATTCAACTCTCGTTCAGCGTCAAATGTTATGATTGGAAGAACATTCCGCTATTTTCAAGTTCATCAAGAAGATCACCTGAAACGTTAACGTTGTATGGTGTAATGATGAATGTGCTGTTTGCAACTCTCTTGAGCTGTCCCTTGTTTGCATAAGCAACACCTGAAAGGAAGTCAATAAGTCTACGAGCAACGTCTCTGTTAGCAGACTCAAGGTTGAGAACTACTGTTCTCTTTTCATTGAGGTGGTCTGCAATGGCAGGAGCGTCGTCAAATCTTTCTGGCTTAGCAAGAACAACCTGAAGCATGTCACGTGACATGTTAACTACATTGTTCTTACGTGAAGGCTGATATTCAGGCTCGTTGTATGCTGCTGGAGCTCTGTTTGGAACGTAGTCCTCGTCATCCTCGTACTCGTCTTCCATAAGGTCTCCCTCATATTCATCCTCTGGCTCGAAACCTGTGAACGCTTTCATTTTGTCAAGAAAATTACCCATTTCTCATACTCCTTTAGTTTATCAGTATACCCTAGCTCCGAAAATGCTAGAGCCAACTCTTACTAGATTAGCGCCTTCCATAATGGCAGCCTCATAATCCGAGGACATACCCATGGATAAAATTTGCATACATATATTATGTATTTTTTTATTATCTATGTCAACATATAACTGATACATATTTGAAAAAAATTGCCTTAAAACGACATCATTTTCGCAAATTGGAGGAATTGCCATAAGTCCTTTGACAGAAATACCAGGAAGTTCTGCCATTTCATGACAAATTTCAAGCACTTGATTATACTCAAGACCGTTCTTAGATTCCTCTTCTCCAATGTTTACCTCAAGCAAAACATCGGTATTAATTCCAGCATTAACAGAGCATTTAGATATTTCCTTTGCAACCTTAATGCTGTCTACAGACTGAATGGTTGAAACCTCTCCAACAACCTGTTTTACCTTGTTGGTTTGAAGGTGTCCAATAAGGTGAACATCTACACCAGAAAGGTTTAAATCAGGCTTCTTAGAAAGAAGCTCTTGAACCCTGTTTTCACCTATGAGATCAATGCCATTTGCAATTGCATGATTAATGAAATATGGCTCAACAGTTTTTGTAACAGCCATTAAGTGAACATCCTTTTCAGTACGTCCACTTTTAAGTGCAGCTTCTGCAATGTTGTCTCGGATTTCTTTGAGGTTTTCCTCTATATCCTTGCATCTTTGCTCTCTATACTCATTTAACGATTTTTCCATCGTAAAGATCCTTTCCGCCAGTAATAATGTTGTCATAAAGCTTTACGTAGCCGTCAGCACCAACTTCTGTAGCACTGAGAACAAACTGGTCATTAGAATAAACAATGTTGATTTTCTTAAAGGTAACCATGTTTCCTTTAAGAACGAATACACCGCTTTCGCCTTTATCATTTACACGAACGGCAGAAGCAGGAATTTTAAGTCCAGAATATGAGTCAATTACAAGTTCTGCACTTTCACGTCTAAGAGTTGAAATTGCAGAGTTCATAAGGTTACAACTAAGTACAAGTGCTGTTTCTTCACCATTATTTTCGTTAATTGAATAAACCTTTGCATTAAGGCTATTAACTGAAGAGAATGGAAGGTTAACAGTTATTGAATCGCCCACTTTAAGGTCACCTATGCTGTTTGAATGAGCGTTGCAAATAAAGTACCAAGTAAAGTCTGTAACAACCTTACCAATTGAGCCATTTGGAACGGCCTTTTTCTCAGATTTTAGAATGCCGTAAACCTTATCAACGGTAATCTTTGAAAGCTGTGAACAGTCAACTATTTTCTCAAGTCCATCTACACCACTTATGTAGTAGCCTGACTGAGCAGAATTAATAGGTGTGAAGTTAACCTTTTGCTTTGAAAGTGCGTCATATTCGGCCTTAACTGCTGTAAGCTTTGACTGGAAATCCAAGTTGTCGCCAACGGCAATTTGTCTTGTAACTACTTGGTCACGAAGGTTATTTGTGGCATCCTGAAGGTTTACCATTTTTCCAGAAGTAATGACATCTGCAAGCTTCATTACAGAACGGTCAATATTGTCATTTAAGTCGTTTACATCAAATGTGTAGTTATCTGACTGTGAAGCAAGTCTTTCGTATCTTTCAATGCTTGCCTCTAAATCCTTGAGTTTATTGTACCTGTCAGCTTCATCCGTACTTGAGAACACGGCTGCCACTGGCTGATTTTTAGCCACACGAGAACCGTCGTCAATTATGGAAATGATGGTACCAGGCTTTGTATTGGTTATGTAATTCTCTTGACGAGCAACAAAAACCTCCGTATCTACGGTGTCCTCAACTGTATAGTTATAAGCAATTTCTGTTTCTACTGGTTCACTTATCATCTGTACTGCCTGGTAGACAATGTACGCAATAAGGAGAACTGAAAGCGCAGCAACGCCTATTCTTTTCAGCGTTTGTTTATCTCTTTCGCCCACTTCTATACCTCCTCTAAAACTCTAGAATTTTCTATAATGCGAAGTGCTTCATTTACAAGTGCTTCGCCCTTCATTTCGTCAATGTAAAGCCAATTTATATCTGGATTTTTTCTAAACCAGGTAAGCTGTCTTTTGGCATATCTTCTTGTTTCTTGTTTTAAATGCTCGGTGCATTCCTCTAGGGTCTTTTCACCTTTAACGTAAGGTGCAAGTTCCTTTAGACCAATTGCCTGCTTTGCAGTTGCACCAACAGGACTGTCTACAAACTCCTGAACTTCGCTGAGAAGACCATTTGAAATCATTAAGTCAACACGCATGTTAATGCGGTCATAAAGGTACTGCCTGTCCCTTGCTGTAAGGCCTATGTACAAAGGCTTATAAGGCGATCCATTCAGTCTTGAATTCTCAACCTGGTAGGAGATTGTATGCCCTGTTGAATAGTACACTTCAAGGGCACGCAAAACACGTCCAGTGTTGTTTTCGTGAATTGCCTCTGCTGCTTTTGGATCTATTTCCAAAAGCTTTTTGTGCATGGCAGAAGGACCTTTTTCTAAAAGTTCAGCGCGAAGACTTTCACGTACTTCACTTTCAGTTTCATCCTTCAGAAGTTCAATGTTTTTAAGGACGGTGTCCATGTAGAGGCCTGTGCCTCCTACCATAATAACCGTTTTACCTCTTGAATGAATGTCGGCAATAATTTTGTCGGCACACTCTTTATACTTTGCAACACTAAAAGCCTCAGATGCATCAACCTCGGAAATCATGTAGTGCGGAATGCCCTGCATTTCTTCCTTAGTTGGTTTAGCAGTTGCAATATCCATGCCTTTATAAAGTTGCATTGAGTCAAAGGAGAGAATTTCTCCGTCTAGAGCTTTTGCAAGCTCCACAGAAAGGGCTGTTTTACCCGAAGCAGTTGGACCTGCAATAGCAATAACTGGTATTTTATTTGCAGTGTCACGCTTTTCCACTTCAGTTCTTTCCCTTCTTTGTCACCTTTTTCTTGTTTCCCTTTTCATCCACAATGTATGTGTTTTCAAGTTGTGAAACAAGGCTGCGTTTGTATGAGTCAATGTACTCACGTCTGAGAACTGCTTGCTCTTCTTTTTCAGCATCTGTAAGGCCCTCAGCCTGTGACTTTTTATAAAGCTCGTTTATTCTATCAAGCTTTTTCTGTTCCATTATTTTTCCTCCAAAGAGATAATTTCCTGTGCTTTTTGTAAAAGTTTTTCGTGTTCGTTCTCTAGCAAATCATCCACCACTAAAGAGAGAAGCTCCGAAAGGATTTTTCCTATTCTTGGACCCTTCTCCACACCAAGTGCAATAAGGTCATTTCCTGTAATTTCAAGCTGTGAAATTGTGAAGGCTTGTCCCTCTTCTACAATTTCATCAAGAAGATTTAGAATGTCGCGTATTTCCTCGTGTGGATTACAGTCGTTACATACGTGCGCCATGGCGTCGCCAAGCTGTACGGCCATGAGAAGTCTTAGGTTTTCTTCGCCAAGACTCATAAGGCGTCTTCTAACTATTTTCTTGACTGGAGAAATGTCCATGTCATGATTTAAAACGAGAACGCGCACTGTTTCCTGAAAGGCTGCGGAAAACCTAAGCCTTTTAAGAATTGGCACACTTATTTCTTCACTGACCTTGCCATGTCCGTAGAAATGGCCGACGCCATTTTCATCCACGGTAAAACAGGAAGGCTTTCCTATGTCGTGAAGAAGAAGTGCCATGCGCACCTCTGGTATGTTAGGCGATTCACCCACTGCGTGAGCAATGTGGTCATATATTGTGTACATATGATGCTTGTTCTTTTGATCAAAGTCAAAACACGGAACAAGCTCAGGGATGATTTTTGCAATTACGTCTCTGAACTCTATTAAAACTTCAGTGGCATTGTCACCACAGAGAAGCTTTAAGAGTTCCACTGAAATTCTTTCAGCAGAAACATTTGAAAGAAGGTCTCTGTTTTTCAGTATGCTTTCCTTCGTGTCTTTAGATATTTCATACCCGAGAGTTGAAGAAAAACGAATGGCACGCATTATTCGAAGAGCATCTTCACCAAACCTTTTGTCTGGTTCTCCTACGCATTTAATAGTGCGGTTTTCAATGTCTTCCATTCCACCGAAGCAGTCAACAAAACCAACGGATGGACTGTATGCCATTGCATTTATTGTGAAGTCTCTTCTTGAAAGATCCTCCTCTAAATTTGGTGTGAACACAACACTGTCAGGGTGTCTGCCATCCTCGTATTCTCCGTCAATTCTAAAGGTTGTTATTTCAAGCGATTCATCCTCTATTAAGACGGTTACTGTGCCATGCTTTAAACCTGTTGGAATTGTCTTAAAGGAAGAAAATACTTCCAGTGTCTGCTCTGGCTTTGCCGAGGTTGTTATGTCCCAGTCGTGTGGTTTGAGTCCCATGAGGGAGTCTCTTACACAGCCGCCAACAACAAACGCTTCAAAGCCAGAAGCCTTTAGCGTGTTAAGCGCTAAGAGGACGGAGTCCGGCATGTCTTTTAAGATTCTGTACTCCTCATATGTTATGAGGATGTTTATTATGCTTAAAAGACCAGTTACAGAGAGGCGCTCAGGAAGTCCAAGGGCACGGAGAAGTCGTACGCGTTTTTCCTTTGAACCGCCGCCACCTATGAAGCCATCTTCATAGAGGTCCATGCGGAGAATTTGTCTTCTTTCCTCACCTTTTGGTGACACGTCTTCTCCTACACCTGCGCCCTTCAGCGCCTTAATTAGAACGTCTGTCGGAACACCTTCCACGCCGAGCTTTCCCTCGGCGGACGGCTTGTCCTTACGACGTTCCTTTCCAAATAAATCTGGAATATAGACATTGGTAATTCTATCCTTTGGAATAGAACCACCAAGGTAGTTACGAATCATGAATCCTGCAGAGTCGCTGTCTGTCAGGATTATAAGGCCGCGTTTTTCGGCCAGTTTTCTAAGGAGTTCAAGCTTCTCCTTGTTTTTGAATATGCCGAAGCCATCTGTACAAACAATTGTTGCATCAATTATGTTCTCAAGTTTAATTGCATCGTACTTGCCTTCGACAACAATTATTTTGTCTGTATGAAGCTTCTCCATTACTTGATCCTCCTTGCCATAGCAAGATCAATAAAGAGCTTCTCTATTGAAAGTCTTTCGCCTGAGAAGGTGCGCTTGTTTGCAATGTCCACGCGTGAAAGCATTTCAAGGGCCTCACGAAGTCCGTTTACTGAATACTTCTTTGAGCGTGCCAAAGCACCCTTGAGTCTGTAGTCATTCTTGTATGTTCCAGGGTATGCTGACTTAAGTTCAGACAAAGAATGTCCTGACTCAACAGTAATTCTTGCCCTGTACATGTCCACGTATGAGCTTACAATTGCGCCGACAATGATGGTAGGCTCAGTCTTCTGGTCAAAGAGAATGCCAAGACTTTTGTATGCATTTCCAAAATCGTTATCAAGAAGGTAGTCGAGCATTTTGAAGGTTGTAGCCTCGAGCGATTTAACTGCTACTGCATCTATATCTGCTCTTGTAACAACCGAATCCACATAGAAGCAAACCTTGTTGATTTCATTTATGAGGTTGCTCATGTCATCTCCTACCGACTGGAGGAAATAAAGAGCTGTGTCAAAGTCTATTTGTCTGTTGTTCTTTTTGCATTCCTCAACAATAAACTGAGTAAGACTCTTTGAGTCTCTCTTGTCTATGGTGCATACAGCACCTGCTTTGTCTATGAGTTTTACAACTTCCTTGCCAAAGCTTGTTCTCTGAGAAATGCTTTCTGTGTCCTGCCAGAATACGAGTACGCATGTGTCAGGTAGGTCTTCAAGCATTGCCTTCATTTGAGTTTGCTCGTCTTCTGTCAATTCACCAAATGGAAGGTCGTGAACAATTACGCATGTCTTTTCACACATGGCTGGGAGCGCTTCAACACATGTAGCAATTTCGTCTACGGAGGTTACATCGCCCTCAAACTTGTGGAGGTTAAATGCTTCAAGGCCGGCAGGAACAACCCTGTCAGCAAAGAGTGAAACATATTTCTGTTTGAGGTAACCATCGTTACCGTTTATGAGATACACGGGCAAATAGTTTTCAGATTTAATATTCGCCCAAAGTGTTTTCTCCTCAAGTTTCATATTTACGACCTCTACAACATTTTGTGTATACACGGAACATTATACACTAAATTTTCTACATATTCAAATGTTACTTTAAGAAAATATTAAAAAGATGAAGCTCACAAAATACATGCAAAGTGGAACAAACAAAGCCATGCGACCGCCTTTTTTTGAGTCGTGTGAAATGAGTAAAACCAAAGCGCAAAAAAGAAGCGCAGACGCCGTCGTAAACACTAGAGAATTTGACTCCCCTGTCATATACATATAGGGCACTTTTTCAAGAGTTGAACTTACAAAAATAACGAACTTGTCACAGAGTCCAGTCACAAGGAATGCAGGGTAAGAAATAAACGTAGTAAAAGGAAAAATTGAGGCTATATACCCTACAAAGCAGAAAATGATTGATGCGGATGCAACGCCACCGCATAGTAGGTTTCCCAAAGGCGCGAGCAGTGAAATATCACCTCCAAAAATGCACATAATTGGAGTGGTAAATGCGAGCGCTGACAAAGATACGGATATGACTTCTGGTATTCTTTTTGAAAGCATTGGCTTTATGACAATTATACCAAGCGTTGCAAAAAAGGATAAAAGGAAGCCCATGTCACCCGCCGTGAATGGATCAAGAAGAAGGATAAAAGCAGCTGCAATTCCAAGAGATGAAAGTGCATCTGAATCCATGCGAAAAATTCGTCCAACAAAGAAGATTATGAGCATTAAACTTGCACGCATTGTACTGACTGAAGCACCCGTTAAAAAGAGGTAAAAAAGGACAAAGAAAATGCTTAAAAGGGACGTTCCTTTTTTGTTAAACCCAATGCCCAAAAGTCCCTTGTTTACAAGCATTCCAAATAGTCCAACATGAAAGCCAGACACAGAAAAAAGGTGTATAATTCCAGCCATCTTAAAGGACGTAGAAATGTCCTTTGGCAGAGCATCTTTTTCTCCTGTCAGCATGCCCAAAGATACCGCTGCATAGTCGTACGGTAAATAGTCAAAAATTGCATCATGAATCTTGTTTCTAACAGCACCTAAAAGGTGAATAAATTTCACCTGATTAACTACTAGAATTTCAGAGTATACTCTTCCTTCCCACATAATGCCCTTAGACTTTAAAATTGACGGTTTAAGCTTTGTGTTTACAACAAGTACATCTCCAACTGAAAATGGCACTTGTTTAACGCTGAGACGCATTTTAGGTTTTCTAAGTGGTAGCTTCTCCCCTTCAACCGAACGTACTAAAACGTCCACTGTGAACATTTCACTCTTCTCATTTTTCACCCGACTTTTTGACAGGACAACGCACTCCACATTTGGACTTTGAACACCACTGTATTTCTCCGCCAAATTCATACATGCTGAATATGAAAAACTAAGTCGACAAAGGTACAAAACAGATATTAAAATTACCCCAAGAAGTGCAAGGGTATATACCTTGTTTTTCCTTTTAAATAAAGTAAAAACGGAGATTGCCGCCAAAGCCAAAACACCCCAAATTATATACACTAATACACCAGATAAATAAACTTCTAGTAATGTATATAAAAATCCAAAAACAAGCATTGAAAAACCGAATATAAAGCTAAGTGGAAACATAAAAAAAAGCAGCCCCAAACTGTAAGTTTTGGACTGCTTCTTTTGTATACAATTCTTAGCCTGGAGGCCAAGTCATATCTCTTCCACCAATAATGTGGAAGTGAAGATGTGGAACTGTCTGCTGTCCACGTTCTCCAATATTTGAAACAACACGGTAGCCTTCTTCAGCAATACCCTCAGCCTTTGCAATTTCTGGAATTACTTCAAAAATGTGAGCAACTACTGAAGAGTTTGAAGAGTTAATGGCATTTACCGACTGAATATGCTCCTTTGGAATTACAAGCACGTGTGTTGGGCCCTGAGGTGCAATGTCACGGAATGCGTAGCAGAGGTCATCCTCATATACCTTTGTGCTTGGAATTTCACCAGCAATTATTTTACAAAAAAGGCAATCCATTTATATTTCAACTCCTTTTTTACTATCTGTAAACCAAATTGGAATAAACGGTCTAAAAAACGGAATGAACGGCATTAAAGTGCTGCTACAAGACCTTCCACGCTAGAAAGAGCCTCGTCTACCTTAGACGCGTCTTTACCACCAGCCATAGCGCTGTCTGGCTTTCCGCCGCCTGAACCGCCTGCTACTGCAGCAACAGCCTTAACAATGTTGCCAGCATGTGCGCCGCTCTTTACAGCGTCTGCACCACATGCACAAGCAAAGCTTACCTTGTCTCCGCAAACGCTTGCAAATACTGCAACAATTTGTGGGTCAGATGCTGCTGTGCTGTCAGCCATTTTACGGAGTTCTCCGCCCTGTACGTTTGGTACGTTTGAAGTAACAAGCTTAATGTTGCCAATTACCTTAGCATCTGAAAGCATGTTCTTTGCGTTTATTTCAGCAAGTTCAGCGCTGAGAGCCTCAACCTGCTTCTCAAGTGTCTTTACTTCAGCAGCAAGGCCAGAAGCCTTCTTGTCAAGCTCAGAAACGTTTGTAAGCTTCATTGCAGCTGCTGTCTTCTGGATAAGCATGTCATTTTCCTGAATGTACTTAAGAATGCCCTTACCTGTTACAGCCTCAATTCTACGAACACCAGCAGCAACAGATGACTCGCTAACAATCTTGAAGAGGCCAAGCTTGCCTGAGTTGTCTACGTGTGTACCACCGCAGAATTCAACTGAGAAGTCAGATGCTTTAACAACGCGAACTATGTCGCCATACTTTTCTCCGAAGAGTGCCATTGCACCAATTTTCTTTGCTTCCTCAATTGGCATTTCTGTCATTGTAACAGGAATGCTTTCAAAAATAACCTCGTTTACACGAGCCTCTACCTTTGCAATTTCCTCTGCTGTAAGAGCCTGGAAGTGAGTGAAGTCAAAACGTACAGCTGTGTCGTTAACAAGCTGACCAGCCTGCTCAACGTGTGTACCAAGAGCCTCACGAAGTGCTGCCTGGAGAAGGTGAGCTGCTGTGTGGTTTCTCATGATTGACTTACGTCTTTCAAGAGATACAGAAGCCTTAACCTTTTCGTTAACCTTTGCAAGACCTGTTGCAACTGTACCGAAGTGAAGGAATACACCGTTTGGTGTCTTCTGTGTGTCAGATACTTCAATTGTGAAGCCTTCGCACTCAATTACACCAGTGTCTCCTACCTGTCCACCGCTTTCAGCGTAGAATGCTGTGTTGTCAAGAACTACAGCAATTTCATCGCCAATATCAGCTTCATCTACAAGTGTGCCATCCTTAACAATGGCAAGAACTACTGAGTCTGATTCAAATGAAGTGTAGCCTGTGAATATTGTCTTTGGCATGTCTGCAGTAACGTCTTCGTCGCCCTTCCAAGCTTCTGCAACCTTCTTCTTTGCTGCGTCTGCCTTAGCAAGCTTCTTCTGCTCTGCAACAAGTTCCTGGAACTTGTCCTCGTCTACTGTCATGCCAGCTTCTTCAAGAATTTCTTTTGTAAGGTCAATTGGGAAACCGAATGTATCTGAAAGCTTGAATGCATCCTCACCTGAAAGAGTCTTTGACTTTGAATTCTCAATCATAGATGAGAGGAGCTGCATACCTGTGTCAATTGTCTTGTTGAAGTTCTCTTCTTCAGCGTCAATAACCTTGATGATGAAGTCGTGCTTTTCAACGAGGTTTGGATATGCTTCCTTGTTTTCGTTGATTACTGTTTCAGCAACCTCTGAAAGGAATGTGTGATCAATGCCAAGTAAACGGCCATGACGAGCAGCACGGCGAAGGAGTCTACGAAGAACGTAGCCTCTACCTTCGTTTGAAGGCATGATACCGTCTGAAATCATGAATGTTGTACTACGGATATGGTCTGTAATTACACGAAGAGAAACGTCCTTCTTTTCATCCTCGTGGTATTCAACACCAGCAATCTTTGAAATGTGCTTCATAATGTTCTGAACTGTGTCTACCTCGAAGAGGTTTCCAACGTCCTGCATTACGCAAGCAAGTCTTTCAAGACCCATACCTGTGTCAATGTTTGGATGATCAAGTGGTGTGTAGTTGTTGTTTCCGTCGTTGTCGAACTGTGTGAATACGTTGTTCCACACTTCCATGTAACGGTCACAGTCACAGCCTACGCCACAGTCTGGTGAACCGCAGCCATACTTTTCTCCGCGGTCATAGTAGATTTCTGAGCAAGGACCGCAAGGACCTGAACCGTGCTCCCAGAAGTTATCCTCTTTACCGAGTCTAACAATGTGAGATGGGTCAACTCCAACTTCCTTTGTCCAGATGTCATATGCTTCATCGTCATCCTGATAGATTGAGCAATAAAGCTTCTCAGCAGGGATTTCAAGAACCTCTGTTAAGAATTCCCATGCCCAAGGGCATGCCTCATGCTTGAAGTAATCTCCAAATGAGAAGTTACCAAGCAT
>DCGS01000088.1:487-813 GCA_002314645.1 Ruminococcaceae bacterium UBA1772 | reverse complement strand
AATACTTCTTCATTGGTGCCATACCTGAGTTAATGAGAAGAAGACTCTTGTCTCCCTGAGGTACAAGGCTGAAACTTGGAAGTCTCAAGTGATCCTTGCTCTCAAAAAAGCTCAAGTACTTTTCACGAAGTTCGTTAAGTCCTGTCCATTCCATAATTCGGATCTCCCTTTAATAAATATACTAAAATATTTTACTTATATTAGCTTTCAATGTCAACCAAAGTATCTACAATATTTTTAAACACGGGTCCACAGTCTGAAATTCCCGTTCTTCCATTTTCCTTCATAATGACAATTACAAGCTTTGGACTTTCGGCTGGATACCA
>DCGS01000088.1:304-453 GCA_002314645.1 Ruminococcaceae bacterium UBA1772 | reverse complement strand
CCCTTCACACCTGTTTCAGCTGTTGCTGTTTTGCCACAAGCGGAAACGGAATTTGGCATACCTTTTTCGTTCTCCACCACCACGCTTTCCAGCATTTTAGAAAGCGTTTTGCTCGTGGCCTTTGACATAATCTTTTTCTTCTCTTTTAT
>DCGS01000088.1:0-175 GCA_002314645.1 Ruminococcaceae bacterium UBA1772 | reverse complement strand
AACGCCGTAGCTACTTGGATTGGCGTCGCAAGCAGTTCTCCTTGACCAAACCCCAAATTCGCCAGTGCAACTGGTGCAGAAAGGGTGTCAGTTGATGGCAAATTTCCGGCACTTGAGGACATGCCGGAAGCAATTAGAAACGGTTCTCCGAACCCCATCTTTTTTGCCATCGACA
>DCGS01000054.1:6267-8137 GCA_002314645.1 Ruminococcaceae bacterium UBA1772 | reverse complement strand
ATAAAGAACCGTCCCAGATTGGCACAAATTTTTGCCAGTTTAGGACCGTCCTCAAATGTTTCACAAAAATGTTTCACAGTAAATGGAGGAGAAAAGATGATTACACGTGCTGATTATATTGATTTTCCACCTTTAATGGTTGAATTCTTAAATTACATGGATGCCATTAAAAATAAGTCAAAGAATACCATATCTGAATATGCGCTGGATCTTAGAACCTTCTTTAGATTCATTAAAATATCTAGAGGCCTTGTACCCCCTTCTACTGCAGAAAAAGACATTGTAATAAAGGATATAGATGCTGAATTTATAAAGAGTATTACTTTATCAGATGCATATTCATTTCTTTCATATTGTAAGGATGACAGGGACAATAGTGCAAGAACAAGAGCCAGAAAGGTCTCTACCCTTCGCGCTTTCTTTAAGTTCTGTACAGTCCAAAAGCACATATTAAAAGAAAATCCTATGCAGGAGTTAGACACACCAAAGCTCAAGCAAACTCTTCCAAAATACTTAACTTTGGAAGAAAGCACGGACCTTTTAAGAGCTGCTTTTGACGGTCCTAACAAGGAACGAGATTTTGCTATAATTACGTTGTTTTTAAACTGTGGTATGCGTCTTTCAGAGCTTGTAAGCCTCAACTATACAGACATTAGAGACGACCATACAGTAAAAATTACTGGTAAGGGTAACAAGGAAAGAACCATTTATTTAAATGATGCCTGTATGACCGCCATAAACAACTATATGGCTGTAAGGCCTGTTGACATGGTTAAGGATAAAAACGCTCTGTTTTTAAGCTCTAGACTACAAAGAATTAGTCCTAAAACTGTACAGCACATTGTTTATTCTGCGCTAGATAAAGCTGGTCTTTCAGGCTATTCAGTTCATAAGCTTCGTCATACAGCAGCAACTCTTATGTACCAGTACGGTAACGCAGATGTACTTGTTTTAAAGGAAATATTAGGCCATGAAAATGTTGGAACAACACAAATTTATACACACGTTGTAAATGACCAGCTTAAAAAAGCTACAGATGCAAACCCATTAAATAATATGTCAATTAAGAGCGAATCTGACAATAAATAAATTACATAGTAAAGACTCAAATATACATGCTACTATTAGAATTCCAAGAAGAATTAAATAGCGGTATGTATATTTTTTTAGTAAATTACCAGTTGCTACAATGGACTTATCCGTTTGCATTTTTAGTGTATCTATGGACATTTGGAAGCTCTCACAAGAGCCTAAAACAAGCAGTATTACAACAATCATTAGCGATGGATAAATGGTTGAAACACAATACATTAGTCCGTTAAAGCTATATGTTTCATATATATATCCACATAGTATTCCATTGGAAATTCCAAATGCCAAAGGAGTAAAAAATATAAGTGGTACACCAAATGAACAAAGTCCTAAAAAGTACGTAAATACAATAAAAATAAAGTATTTAACTAATCCATTTTTAAATATACCTATGCTTGTTTGACTTGCTCTTGTGGAAATTAAGGTTTTACAATATTCAATTATTTTATTAGTTATTTCACTATCTGCATGATTAATATAAAAAGAACCTAAAAACATCCCAGAAAAGAACAAAGATAGGATTAATACCACAAGCCATTTTTCAATAAGAAATGCCTTTAGATTATTTAAATTGTACTTAGATTTATTAATTCTTGTTGACATTCAGAACAAATACACCTCCAAAAATACCTGATGCATATATTAAAGCTACAGTTATTATTAAAGGAATTGTTATAGTTTTAATTCCAAAAATCAAACCTATTATTACTGCAAAAATAGATAAAACAGTAGAAGTTAAAGCACCACAAAGTAACCCATTCTTCTTATTTACATAAGC
>DCGS01000054.1:0-6206 GCA_002314645.1 Ruminococcaceae bacterium UBA1772 | reverse complement strand
CTCCTGTCAAAGTCTACTTTTTTATAGATTATAGAAACAATTAAAAACAAAGAAACAATAAGTATTGTTCCAAATAGAACACTTACAAGTATGTTTTTTAAATTAGACATAAAAAATCACCTCATAAACCTACTACAAGTTTATGAGGTGTTTCATTTGTTTATGAATAATTATTTATTATCCTTATTCTTTGCAGCCTTCTTTTCATCCTTAGCTTTCTTAGCTGCTTCAATCTTTGCCTTTTGAGCTTCCTGAGCCTTTGCTTCCTTAGTTACATTCTTAGCAATTGCTGTCTTTGTGAAACGGATCTTGTTTCTGTCTGCACCAGTTTCAATTACTACTGAATCTTCTTTAACAGTAACAACTTTACCGATGATTCCACCAATTGTAAGAACTTCATCTCCAATTGAAAGGCTGTCACGCATTTCCTGTTCAGCGTTCTTCTGCTTCTTCTCCTTACGAGAAATAAGATACATATAACCAATCATGAATACCATGAAGATTACAAGCATAAGTGTCATGCTTCCGCCATTCTGAGCTGAAGACTGATTTGCAGCCTGGCTGCTCATGTTAAGTAAAATAGCTGAAAAATCCATTTTGTACCTCCAAATAAGTCCAAATAATTACTTGTATATTTTAACAGATTAAATTCTTGTGTCAAGAATATCCACATATTTGTCGTGGAATTCATCAAAAGTATCATTATCAAGTGCATTTCTAATTTCCTGCATTAGGTTGTTATAGAAATAAAGGTTATGTGTTACACAAAGTCTAAGACCTAATACCTCTTTTGCCTTAAGTAGGTGTCTTACATATGCTCTTGAATGCTTTTGACAAGTAGGACAGTTACATCCTTCCTCTATTGGTCTTTCGTCTCTTTCATACTTTGCATTGTTGATATTTATAATTCCATTCCATGTATTAAGATGTCCATGACGAGCATTTCTACTTGGCATTACACAGTCGAAAAGGTCTACGCCTCTATAAACACCTTCAATAATATTTCCAGGAGTTCCAACACCCATAAGATAACGAATTTTATCTGCAGGAGCAATTGGATCCACTGCAGAAATAATTCTATACATATCCTCTTTAGGTTCACCAACAGCAAGTCCACCAATTGCATATCCATCAAGGTCGAGCTTTGCAATTTCCTCCATATGCTTCATACGAAGGTCGTCATAAGTACAGCCCTGATTTATGCCGAAGAGAAGCTGGTTTTTGTTTATTGTATCTGGCAATGAATTAAGGCGATTCATTTCCTCTTTGCAACGAATAAGCCAACGTGTAGTACGCTCACAAGACTGTTTTGCATATTCGTATGGTGCTGGATTTTCTACACATTCATCAAAAGCCATTGCAATAGTAGAACCAAGGTTTGACTGTATTCTCATACTTTCTTCTGGACCCATAAAAATATGATGTCCATCTATATGACAGTTAAAATCTACACCCTCTTCTCTAATTTTGCGAAGCTTTGCAAGAGAGAAAACCTGAAATCCACCACTGTCTGTAAGAATTGGACCATCCCAACCTGTGAACTTGTGAAGTCCACCAAGGTCTTTAATAAGCTGGTCACCAGGTCTTACATGTAAATGGTATGTGTTACAAAGCTGAACCTGACAGTTAATATCCTTTAAATCGTAAGCGGAAAGACCACCTTTAATGGCACCACAGGTTGCAACATTTTGAAATGCAGGTGTTTGAACAGTGCCGTGAACAGTAGTAAATTCACCACGTCTTGCATTTCCTTGTTTTTTTATGAGTTTATACATAGGTGACCTCCGTTATGAAATCATCATTGAATCGCCAAAGGAGAAAAATCTATATCTTTCTTCAACGGCAGTTTTATAAGCATTCATTGTTTTATCATAGCCCAAGAATGCTGAAACGAGCATAATTAAAGTACTTTCAGGTAAGTGGAAGTTTGTTATAAGTGCGTCTATACACTTAAATTCATAGCCAGGATAAATGAAAATATCAGTTGCTCCTTCGCATTCTCTAATACCTTCTGGCTGGTTTGCAACGGATTCAAGTGTTCTACAAGAAGTTGTACCAACAGCAATTACCCTACCGCCATTTTTCTTTGTTTCAAGAATTAAATCGGCTGTTTCTTTTGGCATCCAGTAGTGTTCAGAATGCATTTTATGATCTTCAATGTTGTCTGCCTTTACTGGTCTAAATGTACCAAGACCAACGTGAAGAGTAACATAGCCTATATTAATTCCATTATTTTTAATTTTCTCTAAAAGTTCAGGTGTAAAATGAAGACCAGCAGTTGGAGCAGCAGCAGAACCAGGTGTTTTGTTATATACAGTCTGGTATCTTTCCTTGTCTTCGAGCGATTCAGTTATGTAATGTGGAAGTGGCATTTGACCAATTTCATCAAGCAAATTAAAGAAATTTCCTTCAAATTCAAACTTTACTACTCTGTTTCCGTCGTCTAAAACTTCCATTACTTCAGCAAAGAGCTTTCCTTCACCAAAAGAGAAACGGCTACCCTCTCTTGCTTTTTTACCTGGACCTGTAATGCATTCCCATTCATGAGTACCTCTCTGTGTTAAGAGAAGGAACTCAACAACAGCACCTGTGCCTTCCTTTACGCCGTAAAGGCGGCATGGAAGCACTCTTGTGTTATTGAGAATAAGACAGTCGCCAGGACGTAAATAGTCTAAAATATCCGAGAAATGTCTGTGTTCTAATTCACCTGAAGACTTGTCCACGTGAAGAAGTCTTGAAGAATCTCTCTTCTCAAGTGGGTGCTGTGCAATTAATTCTTCTGGTAAATCATAGAAGAAATCGGATTTTTTCATTAAATAATCACCTTTATTTTAAGAAAATTCATTACTTTTGCAATTGACTTTAAATGTCTATTGTTATATATTAATTACTAATATTTTCATACTAATATATAAATAACTTTTAACATTATATTGCAAACTTTAGTGGTTTACAACTTAAATTTTTGCATATGATTCTTTTGGAGGTAATTTCTAATGAAACAGTACAATGTTGGTATTATTGGTGCAACTGGTATGGTTGGTCAGCGTTTTGCTACAATCCTTGAAAACCACCCTTGGTTTAACGTTAAGGTTCTTGCAGCAAGTGAGCGCTCAGCAGGCAAAACATATAAAGATGCTGTTGGTGACCGTTGGGCTATGACAGTTCCAATGCCTAAAGACATGGAAGACATGATTATTATGGACGCTGATAATGATGTTGAGAAAATTGCAGGAATGGTAGACTTCGTTTTCTGTGCAGTAAACCTTACAAAAGACGAGACAAAGAAACTCGAAGAAAAATATGCAAAGGCTGAATGCCCTGTTGTATCTAACAACAGCGCTAACAGACACACACCAGACGTTCCAATGGTAATTCCTGAAATCAATGCTGATCATATTAAAGTAATTGATGCTCAAAGAAAACGCCTTGGCACAAAAAGAGGCTTTGTTGCAGTTAAATCAAACTGTTCTCTTCAGAGCTATGTTCCAGCTCTCTACCCTCTTGATGCTGAGTTTGGTGTTGAAGACGTTTTAGTTTGTACATATCAAGCAATTTCTGGCGCTGGTAAAACATTTGACACATGGCCAGAAATGATGGACAACGTAATTCCATACATTGGTGGCGAAGAAGAGAAATCTGAAAAAGAGCCACTTAAAATCTGGGGTGAAATTAAAGGAGACGAAATTGTTCCTGCAACAAAGCCTCACTTCACAGCTCAGTGCCTTCGTGTAGCTGTTACAGACGGCCACATGGCTGCTGTATTTGTACGCTTCAAGAATAAGCCTTCAAAGGAGCAGATTCTTGAAAAGTGGGAACAGTTCTCTGGTCGCGCTCAGGAGCTTGAGCTTCCATCTGCTCCAAAGCAGTTTATCTACTACTTTGCTGAGGATAATCTTCCTCAGACAAAGCTTCAGAGAAACCTTGAAGGCGGTATGGCTATTTCATGTGGCCGTCTTCGTGAGGATACACAGTATGACTACAAGTTTGTATGTCTTTCACACAATACACTTCGTGGTGCCGCAGGCGGAGCAGTTCTTCTTGCAGAGCTTCTTTGCGCTGAAGGCTATATGGATTGAGAGGAGTAAATAATTATGGCTAATACCCCTATTTTTACAGGTGCTGGTGTTGCAATCGTAACTCCATTTGATAAATACGGTAATATCAATTACTCAAAGCTTGGCGAACTTATTGAAAGACAAATCGCTAATAAGACTGACGCCATTATCATCTGTGGTACTACAGGTGAATCAGCTGCTCTTGATGCAGTTGAGCACGTTCAGGCAATTAAATACACAGTTGATGTTGTTAACAAGAGAGTTCCTGTTATTGCAGGTACTGGTTCAAACGACACAGCTTTTGGTGTTAAAATTTCAAACGAAGCTGAAAAGGCTGGCGCAGATGCCCTTCTTATGGTAACTCCATACTACAACAAGACATCTCAGTCAGGTCTTATCAGACACTACAACTACATTGCAGATAGAGTTTCAACTCCTATCATTCTTTACAATGTTCCAAGTAGAACAGGCGTTAACATTAAGCCTGAAACATATGCTGAGCTTTGCCAGCATGAAAGAATTGTTGCTACAAAGGAAGCAAACGGAGACATTGCAGCTCTTGCTAAGACAATTCGTCTTTGCGGTGACAAGCTTGACATTTATTGTGGTAATGACGACCAGACAACAGCATTCATGGCTCTTGGTGCAAAGGGTGTAATTTCAGTTCTTTCAAATGTTTGTCCTGAAGTTGCTCATAATATTGTTGCAAAGTGCCTTGAAGGCGACTTTAAGGGTTCAGCTGATCTTCAGATTGAATATCTTGACCTTATTAACAAGCTCTTTATGGATGTTAACCCAATTCCTGTTAAGGAAGCAATGAACATTATGGGCTTTGAATGTGGAGAATGCAGAATGCCTCTTGCTCCACTTGTTCCAGCTGACCATGAAGTAATGGTTAACACTCTTAAGCAGTACAATCTTATTTAAGTTTTAAAGGATGTTTCAAATGACACAGATATTAATGAACGGTTGCCTTGGTAGAATGGGCTTAATGATTACAGACTCTGTAAGTGAAAGAGATGACTGTGATATTATTGCTGGTATTGACTACAAGTCACCAAAGTCTCCTCTTGCCTTCCCTGTTTATTCACATTTTGATGATGTTAAGGAAAAGCCAGATGTAATTATTGACTTCTCAAACCCATCTGCCATTCCTTCACTTCTTAAATACGCAACTGAAAATAAAATACCTGCTGTTATTTGTACAACAGGACTTAATGAGGATATACTTGATGAAATTCACGCAGCTTCAGAAATAGTTCCAATTTTCTTCTCTGCTAATATGTCTATTGGCGTAAACTTAATTTGTGAACTTGCAAAAAAGGCTGCTGATATTCTTTATCCTGACTACAATATTGAAATTATTGAACAGCATCATAATCAAAAGCTAGATGCGCCAAGTGGTACAGCACTTATGATTGCAGATGAAATTTCATCTGTACTTCCAAAGAAGCCAGCCTACGAGTATGATAGACACTCAAAGCGTGAAAAGAGACCTGTAGAACAAATTGGTATTCACAGTGTACGTGCTGGTACAATTGTTGGTGAACATGAAATCATCTTTGGTGGCAAGGATGAAATCGTAAAAATTTCACACAGTGCAATGTCACGTGAAATATTTGCAACTGGTGCAATCAACGCAAGCATATTCTTAAAGGATCAAACTCCTGGAATGTATTCAATGAAGGATATGATTAAATAATTAAAACCCCTGGTTCATTTGGACCAGGGGTTCTTTTTATATTTCTATTATTCCACCAATATCTGTGAGCGGGTTTTTACTTAATTCAACTAAGCCTTTATTGTGACTAATTATGAACTCTTTTATAGACTCATAATCTGGATGAGAAGAAATATTTCCAAAGAAATATACATTGTCTTCTATAAGGGCGCTAGAACCGCCTATAAAGCCGTAATCATATCCTTCTAGTGTAACTTCACCTTTGGATATTAAAAGAGCGTCTATACCGTCTATAAGAGCGCATGCGTTATATATGGATTCATCTTCCGTAATTAATGCTGGATTACTATTAGAAACTACACATATTGAGCAATTAGCATAGCCTTGACTAACATTAATTATTTCAAGACCTAATTCCTTGGCATAGTTAATTAGTTGTTTTGAAGAATACTTTTCATTACAAAACA
>DCGS01000019.1:32269-33624 GCA_002314645.1 Ruminococcaceae bacterium UBA1772 | reverse complement strand
AAAGGCAGCACTTCTATTATGAAAAGAACTGCTAAGAACGTAGATATAAACTTTATTGGTTTTGAATGGTTTACGTTCATTTTATTACCTCCTAACTTTTAGCGCCATTTGATAATTCAAACGGTCTATTTGCCGAATCAACTAGCATATCCATACAAGGTTTTTGTCTCATAACTTGTGCCACTATATGCTGTTACAGTTGCTTTTGCCCTGTATGTGCTAAGTGGATTAATAGTATGATTACCTGACAAAGATGCTATTTTTCCATTTACTGTCTTTTCAAAAGTTTCTACAGTTGTATATGTGTCCCCAGATTTCTTTTGAATTTCCAACTTGATTTTTACCTTTGTTACATTACTTGCACCAGTTACATTAGCAATAGCTGTTGAAGTGAGTCCACTTCTACTAAATGAAACAGTAGCATTGTTAATGTACGTGGATTGAGTCGAATCACCTGGAATTACTGCAGCACTAATAGTTAATGTACTTGCAATAACAATGGCAAAAACTACAGTAATCACTGATATTCTTTTTATAAATTTTTGCATAAAAACACCTCCTTTTTGAAAAAAGTAATTGGAGTTTTATACTCCTATATACTTAATTGCAAAAAAGAGGTGTTTTGTGACAAAAAATTTAAAAATTTTTATTATTTTTCTTCTACTCTTGAATTTGCTATTTTAATTACTTCTTGTTCATTTAGACCTTCAGCAACAATGGTTGTGTTGTAGGAGCCTTTTATCCAGGACAGCATAGATGAGCCGTTGTTGTAGCAATAGAGGCCTTTTGTGCCATCTACTTCGACGCTAATTAGCTCTACGCCTTCAGTGTTGAAGAAAGATTCAGAACCAGCATTTTTTATTGTGTTAATTACAATTATGGCACCTTCAGAGTTGGTGTATACAATGTATTGACTGGTTTTGGTTTCATCATAGTCTGTCTGTGTGTAGCCATCTGGAATGTAGGTGTAATCAGCTTTTAGAAACCCTTTAGTAGAAGCGTCATCTTGGAAATGGAAGATGGAACCATCAAAAACTTCTTCTATTATGAAGTGGTTTAATGCTTCTCTAATTGGTGGAACTGCATAGGCAACAATAGAGAGAAGTGACAGAATAATTATTGCTGCAATGAGTACTTTAATTGTCTTTGAGAATTTTGGTTTAACGTATGAGCTAGATCCACTCATACGTTTTAGAAGTGCAGCTATTTTCTCTTTATATACGTCAGAATAGTTTGGCTCTGGGTAGTTTAAATACTTCTCCTCGTATTTGTTGTATGTGTTTAGCATGACTTGTTGACATGCTGTTTCAATTGGCTTTTCAACTATCAATATCCTCACCTAAACTTTCTTTGAG
>DCGS01000019.1:28882-32217 GCA_002314645.1 Ruminococcaceae bacterium UBA1772 | reverse complement strand
TGAGCAATTTCTTTATATTTGTAGCCCCACTTTTTGTTGAGTATTAAAGGTAGTTTGTAGTTCTCTGGAAGTCTGTCTACAAGTTCCCAAAGTTCCATTTTTTCATTTTCTTCCATATTAAAAACAAGATCCCTATTAAAGTCCTCCACAAAATGATCTTTTTCTTTGTTATATACGTTATATATGCAAGTGGTAGCAATTGTCATTATGTATGCTTTAGTACGAGGACTATTTATTTCACCAACCTGCTTAAAGTGTTTTGCAACATCTACAAAAGTGTCTATTGTTGCGTTCTCAGCAAGCATTTGATCGTTTAGTTTTTCTAGAGCAAAATAGTAAACAAGCTTGTTGTACTTCTCATATACTGCATCAAACTTTGGAATATCCGCTTTGTCGTCTAATAGAGCGTAAAACATTAACATAGTATTTATTCATTCCCCAAATATAGTTTTAGGATAATTATAGCATATGTTAGGGTGTTAAACACCTCTATATACTATATTGCTTAAAAAAAGAATTTTGTGACACTTTAAAGAAAAATTTTTTCTAAAAGAAAACCAGTTAGTTTTTTGGACTAACTGGTTTTTGTTATTTCTCCATATATACACTTGTACTTGGGAAGGCAAAGCTTGCACCATTTGATTCTACTATTTCTTTTATTTTGTAGTAGATTGTTTCCCTTGCTTTGAGGGCTGGGTCAAAGGCTGTGGCTTTGGTGAAGAAGATTACACGGATGTCTTGACTTGAGTCTGAAAAGCCGTCAAAGGCTACTACTATTCTTTCGTTGTCAATGCCTTCATCTTCTATTAGCATCTGTTCAATTTCTGATACACACTTCTGGATTGTTTCAGCAGATGTGTCGTAGGTAAGGCCTATTTTGAAGTCAGCATAGCGTTTACCCATTCTTGAACAGTTGGTTATTGGTTCGTCTACTAGCTTTGAGTTTGGCATTACAATTACTGTGTCTGCAATTGTACGAATGCGTGTGCTTCTCATGGTTATGTCTTCAACTATACCTTCAACTGATGGAGTTATTATGTAGTCACCAACGTCGAATGGTTTGTCAGAAACAATAGAGAAACCTGCAAAGAGGTTGGCTGCTGTACTTTGAGCTGCAAGTGAAAATGTGAGGCCTCCAAGACCAAGACCTGTTATGAGGCCTGTTATGTTGTAGCCAAGTTCACTTATTATTACAACAACTGAAAGAGCAATTATTACAACCTTTGCAATGTTTGCTATGAACTTAATTGCAACTGCATTTGCCTTCTTGTTGCTCTTGCCCTCCATTTTAATGACCATTGATGTTGCAAATGGTGTGAAGTTTGCAAGAGCCCAGGTAATTAGAACAATTATTGCAATTCTAAAGAGCTTTGTAAGGGTGGCCATTACCGTTACTGATGGCCCCATTATTGCAAAACCTAAATAGAATCCAAACACTGTGAAAAATGCTTTAAGTGGATCTTGAATAGAGGTTCTGACACCCGCTCCAACTACTGGTCTTTTTTGAAATATCTTTCCAAAGATGGTTGCAATATTTTTTGACAACCATCTTCTGAAAAGAAGAAACAGTACAATTACTAAAAGACCAATAACTATGTTTACAATATTATTCGAAATAACCTCGCCTGCAGTTTGCAAGTCGTTTAGAAAGTTATCAAATATCTTAATGTCTTTCATTTAAATCAGCCCTTAACAACAATGTTAACGAGTCTACCCTTAATGTAGAGTTCCTTTACTATATCCTTGCCAGCAATTGCTTCTTTTACTTTTTCGTCAGCCTTTGCCATGTTTATAGCGTCTGCATCTGAAATGTCTGTTGGAACCATAATCTTTGCCTTAATTTTGCCGTTAACCTGAGCAACAATTTCAACTGCTTCGTCAACGCACTTAGCTTCATCGTAGTCAACCCATGTGCCGTTTGCAAGCATACCACCGAAGTTCTGCTCTGCCCAGATTTCCTCTGTTACGTGTGGTGCAAATGGGTTAAGGAGTGTAACGAATGCCTTGAGTTCAGCATTGTTAATTTCACCCTTGTCATAGATTGCGTTAATAAGAGTCATAAGTGCAGCAATTGCTGTGTTGTACTTGAGGTTTTCAATATCTTCAGAAACCTTCTTAATTGTCTTATGGAAAGAAGATGAAAGTTCTTCTGAGTATTCATCGCCAGGAACAAGGATGTCCTGAAGTCCCCATACACGATCAATGAATCGCTTACATCCTTTTACAGAATTCTCTGACCAAGGAGCTGCCTTTTCATAGTCACCCATGAAGAGAACGTAGGTACGAAGTACGTCTGCTCCATACTCTGAAACAACATCAAGTGGGTCAATTACGTTACCCTTTGACTTTGACATCTTGTCTCCGTCTGGTCCAAGGATGAGACCCTGTGCAGTTCTCTTAGCATATGGTTCCTTGAATGGAACTTCGCCAAGGTCATAGAGGAATCTATGCCAGAATCTTGAATAGATCATATGACGAGTTACGTGTTCCATACCACCGTTGTACCAGTCAACTGGACCCCAGTATGCAAGCTTATCCTTATCTGCAAATGCCTTGTCATTGTTTGGATCAATGTAACGGAGGAAGTACCAAGAAGAACCTGCCCACTGTGGCATTGTATCTGTTTCTCTCTTAGCGTCTCCGCCGCACTTAGGACACTTACAATTTACATATGAGTCAATCTTAGCAAGTGGGCTTTCTCCGTCTGAGCCCGGCTCGAAGTTCTCAACCTCAGGAAGTCTAAGTGGGAGTTCTTCATATGGCACTGCAACCATACCGCATGTTGGACAGTGAACAATTGGAATTGGTTCACCCCAGTAACGCTGACGGTTGAATGCCCAGTCCTTCATCTTGAACTGAACGCCCTTTTCGCCTGCACCCTTCTCCTGAAGGAATGCTGCCATCTTTTCAATTGCTTCTTTCTTTTCACAAATACCATTGAGGAAGCCTGAGTTTACCATTTCACCTTCGCCTGTGTATGCTTCCTTTGAAATGTCTCCGCCCTTAATTACTTCAATGATATCAATTCCAAACTTCTTAGCGAAGTCGTAGTCACGCTGGTCATGTGCAGGTACAGCCATGATTGCACCCGTACCATAGCCCATCATTACATAGTCAGAAATGTAGATTGGAATTTCTCTTCCATCAAGTGGGCTAATACCTGAAAGACCATCAATTTTAACACCAGTCTTCTCTTTTACAAGCTGTGTTCTTTCGAACTCAGTCTTCTTTGCACACTCAGCTCTGTATGCCAAGATTTCATCCATGTTAGCAATCTTATCTGCATACTTGTCAATCATTGGATGCTCTGGTGCCATTACCATGAATGTAACACC
>DCGS01000019.1:25323-28797 GCA_002314645.1 Ruminococcaceae bacterium UBA1772 | reverse complement strand
CCTGTTGACTTACCAATCCAGTTAACCTGCTGGAGTTTAATGTTTGGAAGATAGTCAACTTCTTCAAGTCCCTCAAGGAGCTTGTCTGCATACTCAGTAATTCTGAGGTACCAAACGTCCTTTGACTTCTGAACAATGTCAGAATGGCAAATGTCACACTTACCACCCTGTGAATCTTCGTTTGAAAGAACTACCTTACAAGATGGGCAGTAGTTTACAAGAGTCTTGTCACGGAAAGCAAGTCCGTTCTCAAACATCTTGAGGAAGATCCACTGTGTCCACTTATAGTAGCCCTCTTCTGTTGTATCAATTACACGGTTCCAGTCGAAAGAGAAACCAACACTCTTGAGCTGATTTGAGAAACGCTCAATGTTGTCGTCAGTTACCTTTCTTGGGTGGATACCTGTCTTAATTGCATAGTTTTCTGTTGGAAGACCGTATGCGTCGAATCCAATTGGGAAAAGAACATTATATCCCTGCATTCTTCTCTTACGGCTTACAACTTCAAGTCCTGAGTATGCCTTAATATGACCAACGTGCATTCCTGCTCCAGATGGATATGGGAATTCAACAAGGCCATAGAACTTTGGCTTTTCAGAATTGTCCTGTGCGTGGAAAACGCCTTCGTCTTCCCACTTCTTCTGCCATTTTGCTTCGACAGATTTAAAATCGTACTGTTTCATTCTTTTCAATCCTTTATTTTAAATCAAATATTTTCTAAATCAATTTCTTCAGCGTCTGCCCAGAGTTTTTCAAGGTTATAGTGTTCTCTTGAATCTGGAAGGAAGACGTGAACAATTACATCCCCAAAGTCAATGAGAAGCCAGTCAGAAGCCTTGCCTTCAAGTCTTCCCTGCTCTCCAAGTTCGCCCATTTGGTAGTCAACCTCATCTGCAAGTGCCTTAATGTGAGTTGTTGATGTACCATTTGCAACTACAAAATAGTCAGATACTACAGTAAGCTCTGAAATTTTGAGAACTTTAATATCTACTGCTTTTTTGTCATCTAAAAACTTAACTATGTTTTTTACTTTTTCCTGTGTTGTCATTTGCTTTCAGTCGCCGCCTTTTCGTAATATTCGCACATTTCGTTATATGCATCTATTGTATCTTGATTAATTACTCTGTCATTCTTTAAAAGCTCTGAAAGAGTAAATCTTGTACCAACTAAAATTGCCTTGTTAATGTCTTCGTGCGCTAATGTGCGCATTTCTTCAACGCCGTCATATGTTCTTTCTGCAGAAATATAGTCGGCTATATAGATAATCTTTTCAAGCAATGTCATATTAGCTTTTGCAGTTGTATGATATTTTATTGCTGAAATCATATCTGGATCTGTAAGACCAAGCTCGTCCCTTATGTAACAAGCTCCTGCTGGTGCATGCCAAAGCTTTTGGTTGTCCAAAACAACCTTTGGCAAGTCGTCACCAAGCTTCAACATATATTCCTTTTGTTCTTCCATTGGCGAATTCTTTTCTATGTCATGTAGAAGACCACAAATATATGCTTTCTCTTCATCTTCGCCATATATCTTTGCAAGTTCAAGAGCAGAATCTGCCACGTTGAGCGAATGTATGAATCGCTCTGGCTTAAGTCTTCCCTCTAAAATTTTTACAAATTCTTCTTTACGTTCAATCACAATAAAGCCCCCTTGCAAAAATAAAGTCTTTTACTGGCTCTGTCACCATATCGTCTATGCTTTCTCCAGCCTTTACCCGCTCACGAATTTCCGTTGAGCTAAGTTCAATTGGAGGAACATAAATAAATTTAAAACGTCCTTTTTCATATGCCTCTGGGAAGTATTCCTTTGCATATTCTTCTAGATCTTCAACTGTGTATGAGTCCGATCTTATTGTAGAAACTATTTTACAAAGTTCAAGAATTCTTTCTGGGTCTTTCCAAGTGTGAAGGCTCAAGAGCATGTCGTCACCAACTAGGAAGTAGAACTCGGCATCTTCATACGTCTTGGATAGTTCCGTAAGTGTATCTACCGTGTAGCTTCTTCCCTGTCTTTGGGATTCTACGTCGGAAATTTCGTAGTACTCACTTGAAAACGTAAGTTCACACATCTTTATTCTATCCTCTGCCGACGCTAGGTCTGGACTAATTTTATGAGGTGGAACAAAGGTGGGAATTACCATGAGCTTTGAGAGGTTAAACTCTCTTTGAAACCCTTCAGCAATATTCAAATGTCCTATATGTGGAGGATTAAAAGTACCTCCAAAAACACCAATCTTCATACAGACATCTCACTCGCTATTAATACTTGTCAAACATTCTCTTCTTGCCTTTATAATTGTTGCCTGCTGCAGCCTTTGCTGCGGCTTTTTTATTTGCTGCCTTCTGGGCAATCTTTTGATGAAGTGGCTCACTGTATCTATAGAGAATGATAACTCCACCAATTACGCCAATTACGTCAGCACCTGTTTCTTTTGCAAGCTTGTCAGCAACCTCACGTGGACGTTCTGGACAGCTCTCAAGTAATACTTTAACCTTTATGAGTTCTTTTGCATCTAAAACTTCTTCTGTCTGATTAATAACTGATTCTGTTACACCACTTTTTCCAATCTGAAAAACTGGAGTTAAAGAATGAGCCTGTGCTCTAAATGCAGCGCGTTCTTTACTTGTCATGAATTACCCTCACTTTTAAGAATTTCATACATCTTGTGCAAAGCTACACTTCTGTGACTTTGCGAGTCTTTTTCTTCTGGAGAAAGTTCTCCAAATGTCTTGTCTCCATCTCCTACAATGAAAAGTGGATCGTAGCCGAAACCACCATTGCCCTTTGGCTCAAATCCTATTTTACCATGGCACTCTCCACGAACAACAAGTTTTCTGCCGTCTGGGAACACACATGCAACTGCACAAACATAGTATGCAGTTCTCTTTTCAAGAGGAGTGTCTGAAAGTTCTTTTAGAAGTTTATTGTTGTTTGAAATGTCATCAGCATTTTCATCTGTGTCACTAGAATATCTTGCCGAATAAATTCCTGGTGCACCATTTAGTGCATCTACGCAAAGACCAGAGTCATCTGATAGTGTTGGCATTCCACTTATTTTGCAACCACATTCAGCTTTAATGATTGCGTTTTCCTCGAATGTAGTACCTGTTTCCTCAACGTCTGGAAATTCTATTCCTGCTTCTTTTGGAGTCATTATGGTAATGCCCAAAGGTGAAAGGATTCTTTCAAATTCCTTCTTCTTATGTGCATTGCCTGTTGCAATTAGGAAATTAATAGTACTCTCCTCCTCCGAAAAGACCACGGAAACCAGACTTTTTCTTCTTAGAAGCTTCCTCTTCAAGAACAGCCTTTGCAGCCTTCTTTGCTGCTTCACGCTTTTCATCGTCTGTCATTGGTGTTTCTGGTTCTTTTGTTTCTTCTGGTTCTTTTTCTTCTTCTGTTGCTTCTTCTATTTCTTCTTCTGTTTCTACTGGTTCTTCTATTTCTGTTGTTTCTTCTACTGGTTCTTCTGCT
>DCGS01000019.1:14807-25272 GCA_002314645.1 Ruminococcaceae bacterium UBA1772 | reverse complement strand
TTCCTCTTCAGCCTTTGCTTTTTCAGCTCTTTCTTTTGCTTCAGCTTTGTCTCTTGCAAGGCGTTCTTCATCAACAGTAATGATTGGATCAGCTTCGTCTGTTTCAGGAATTATGTCGAAGAGACTTTCAGCAAATGCTGTGGCTTTGAATGGCTGAAGGTCATCTATACCTTCACCTACGCCTATGAACTTAACTGGAAGCTTTAAGTCATTCTTAATTGAAAGAACAACACCACCGCGTGCAGTACCATCAAGCTTTGTAAGGACAATACCAGATACTTCTGCAATCTTCATAAACTCTTTAGCCTGACTGATTGCATTCTGACCTGTTGTTGCATCAAGTACTAAGAAAATTTCACGGTCAGAGTATGGAAGTTCTCTGTCAATTACTCTATAGATTTTACCGAGCTCTTCCATTAAGTGCTTTTTGTTGTGAAGACGGCCTGCTGTGTCACAGATGATTACGTCTGCATCTCTGTTTACACCTGCTGTAATTGTGTCGAATACAACAGCTGCAGGGTCTGCGCCTTCCTTATGCTTAACAATGTCAACATCAGCACGCTCAGCCCAAATTTCAAGCTGGTCTATAGCTGCTGCACGGAATGTATCTGCAGCGCCAAGAATTACCTTCTTGCCCTCAGATTTGAAGTATGCAGCCATCTTACCAATTGTTGTTGTCTTACCAACACCGTTTACACCTATAACAAGAATTACGGCTGGTGTTGTTACAAAGTCAATTGTTTCGTCCTCGCCGAGCATGTCAGCAACAACTTCTTTAATGACTGTACGGACATCTGAAGGATCCTTAATTCCTTTAGCAGATACTCTATCCTTTAATTCTTCAATTATTCTTTCAGCAGTGAACACGCCTACGTCGCCCATTACAAGAACTTCTGTAAGCTCGTCGTAGAGTTCATCGCCAATTTCATCAAAGGCATTAAGAACGTTATCAATGTTTCCCGAGAAATTGTCACGTGTCTTCTTCATGCCGAAGTTCATTTTACCGAAAAGTCCCATTTTTATCTCCTTAGTTTAAGCCAAGTTTCTTAGCCATTTCTGCAGTCTTAAGTTCGAGAAGTTTAGATACGCCCTCTTCCTGCATTGTTACACCGTAGAGGATATCTGATTCTTCCATAGTACCACGTCTGTGAGTAATGAGAATGAACTGTGTATTGTTTGTCATTCTTCTTACGTACTGTGCGTATCTTGTTACGTTTACGTCGTCAAGAGCAGCCTCGACCTCGTCGAAAATACAGAATGGTGCAGGTGTAATCTTAAGAATTGCAAAGAGAAGTGCAATTGCTGAAAGACCCTTTTCACCACCTGAAAGAAGGTCAATGTTTTGAACGTTCTTTCCTGGAGGCTGAACCTTAATTTCAATTGGACATTCAAGAATGTCTCTCTCGTCCTCAAGAAGGAGTTCTGCCTTACCGCCACCAAACAGTTCTGCAAATGTTTCACCAAACGCGCGATTAATTCTTCCGAATTTATCTCTGAACTGTTCAGCCATATTTGTTGTGAGTTCTTCAATGAGCTTTGTAAGTTCTGCCTTTGACTGTTCAATGTCAGAAATCTGTTCAGACATGAATTCATATCTTTCAGATACTTCCTTGTACTCTTCAATGGCACCAACGTTAACTGAGCCCAATGCCTTAATCTTGTTCTTAACTTCTGAAAGTGAAATTTGAGTCTGCTTTGGATCTTCAGCTGGCTCTGAAATTTCTCCAGCCTCACGTCTTGTGAGCTGGTATTCATCATAGAGCTTGTTGACTGTGTCGTCATACTCACGGAGCATGTTTGCCTTACGCTCTTCAAGTCTTGCAAGCTCACCACTGAGCTGTTCTCTTTCAGTAGTCTTATTTCTTTCAAGAAGACGAAGCTTTGTGCTTTCAGCTTCTTCTTCGTTACGTCTATTTGTAAGGGCTTCAATGCGCTCCTCAGACTTAATTGCAGATGCTTTGAGTTCCTCAGCGTCCACTTTGAGTTTTTCAATCTGAGCAGTTGCCTCTTCATTGAGCTTCTGGAATGCTTCAATTTCAGCCTTAAGTTGAGCTTCTCTATCAGCCTCAGAAAGAGTTGCCGCATTAAGTCTTTCAATTGTTTCCTTCTGAACTTGAATGTCCTTAGTAAGAGCAAGGATTTCCATGTCTATCTGGTTGCTCTTCTGAGTCATTTCCTCACGAGTTCTAAGGAGTTCCTCTGCACTACCAGTAAGCTTTGAAATTTCGTTTTCAATCTTTTCTGATTCAGCTGTGAGTTCTTTTTCTTCTTTCTCAGCAGCTTCAACAATGCGCTCAAATTCCTGAATACGAAGAGATGATGTCTTGTGTTCATTCTCCAATTCCTTAAGTGCATCCATTACAGACTGAAGCTGTCCACGAACAAGTGTAAGTGTACTTTCAATACGAACCTTTTCCTCGTTTGCAGTAATGAGGTCAGCATCAGATGCCTCAAGTTCAGCCTTTGCAAGTGCAAGCTCTTCACTTACCTGCTTGAAGTCCTGTTCCATGAGACTGAGCTTCTTACGGAGCGATTCAAGCTCTTTCTTTTGGTCATCTATGGCACCAGAACGTGAAAGAATACCCGCATTTTGAACTCTAGAACCACCAGTCATTGAACCGCCAGCATTTATAACTTGTCCATCAAGAGTAACTATCTTAAATCTGTTGCCGTATTTTTTACCAATTGCAATGGCACTGTCAATGTCTTCAACAACAACAGTTCTTGCAAGCTGAGCCTTTACAATTTCGCTGTACTTTGCATCTGCAGATACAAGCTCACTTGCAATGTTTACGAAGCCGAAGCAGTCGTCAAGACCCTTCTCTTGAAGGTCTTTACCCTTAATTGCAGCAATTGGGAGGAATGTTGCACGTCCACCCTTTGTGTCCTTAAGGAAGTTGATTGCTCTTTTGGCATCGGCTTCTTTGTCTACTACTACAAACTGAACTGCAGCACCAAGTGCAGTTTCAATTGCAGCGGCATACTTGTCCTTTACTGTAATGAGCTTAGAAAGAGGTCCGTGAATACCAGAAAGGGCTCCTCTTCCAGACTCTTTCATTACAGACTTAACACTGCCTGAATATCCTTCCATGTTCTTTTCAAGATCTTCAAGCATGCGAATTTTTGATTCTTTTTGAGAAACGTCAATACGAAGTGCTTCAAGCTCTGCCTTCTGCTTTTCGTATTTTTCACTTCTAGTCTTTACACGAAGTGTGTAACCACTAATTGTGTTATTGATTGAACTAATATTTTCTTCACAGTCAGCAAGTCTCTTTAAAACATTCTTTTCTTCAACCTTAAACTGATCTGCAATCTTATTTCTTTCTGAAAGAGATGAGTCAACATTTTCTCCTCTTGACTTTATTTCCTCGCATCCTGAAAGCGCTGATGACTTTCTAACACGACAGTCTGCAAGCTTCTTTGAAACCTCTTGAAGGTTACTCTGAAGCTCAAGAGTCTTTCCTGAGTTTTCCTCATTTTCCTTAGAAAGAGAAGTTACTGTTAATGTGAGGCCTTTGAGTTCTTCTCTCTTTGCTTCAACGTCAATATTTAACTTCTCAATTTGAGCATTTGCATCTTCAATTGTCTTTTCAATTTCACTTCTCTGTCCAACTGCATTGTCCATATCCTTCTGGATTCTTTCAATGGACTGATTGTTATGTAAAATTGTGTTTTCATTTACGGCAATGCTTGAAGAAATTTCGGCCATTCTCTCGTCATGCTCTGACATGCCACGGCGGATTTCTTCAATTTCAAGAGTAATGCTTCTTGTACTCTCAATTATTTCTTCTATTTTCTTTTCAATTGACTCAAGTTCTTCTTCAGATGAATGATATTGTGCGGATGATATTTCAATTTTGCGCTCCTGTTCACGGAGCTTTTCCTTTAAGCTGTCAATGGTGTAAAGCCAAAGGCTGATTTCAAGTTCCTTCTTCTCGTTTGCAAGAACAAGGAATTTCTCTGCCTTTTCACTCTGAATTTTGAGTGGGCCTACGCGACCTTCAAGTTCGGCAAGGATGTCGCGGAGACGGACAAGATTCTCTTCTGTCTGAGAAAGGCGACGAAGAGCATCTGTTCTTCTGTATCTGTAATGAGAAATTCCTGCAGCTTCTTCAAGCATATCACGACGCTCTTTTGACTTTGCAGAAACCATGTCAGCAACCTTACCCTGGCTGACAATGGAATATCCATCACGGCCAAGGCCTGTGTCCATGAAAAGTTCGTTTACGTCCTTAAGACGTACTACCTTTCCATTAATCTGATATTCACTTTCGCCAGAACGGTAGTATCTTCTTGTAATACTAACCTCATCTTCGTCGTTTGCCAAAGAATGGTCTTTGTTATCAAGGCGCAAAGTAACTTCAGCGTAACCCATAGCCTTACGGATATCGGTTCCACCAAAGACAACGTCTTCCATTTTAGATCCACGCAAGTTCTTTGTAGACTGCTCACCAAGAACCCAACGAACGGCGTCAGAAATATTACTTTTTCCTGAACCGTTAGGTCCTACAACGGCAGTCATTCCCTTGTCAAAACTGAGAACAGTTTTGTCTGGGAACGATTTAAAGCCTTGCAATTCAAGTGATTTTAATATCATTCCGAGTCAACCTCAATATTAATTTCATATTTTTTTAGAAGTTCACTAGATTTAACTGTGCAGTCAAATCCCATTTCCTTCAGTTTTTCTATATTCACACGTTTCTGTCCTACCATCTTAGAAATTTCGGATGGAGAAACGTAAATAATATACTTTCCTATTTTCTTATCCTTCAAAGACTCTTTTGCTTTGTTTAAGTATATTTCACTTTCACAGAGTTCTTTGAATGCTGGATGGTAAGCACCATCCACGAAACCTTCATCAACATTTCCGCCAGAATGAAGTCCTACGCGAATAATTCGTATTCCTGCTTCCTCGAACATTGGAATGAGCCTTGCACAGAGCTTTACGGCAGACTCCGTTCTCTGTGGAACAAACTCTCCAGTTTTTAAAAGCTCGTGAAGTCTTGTGCCCTCAAGCACAACAGTTGGATAAATACGAACCGTGTCTGGTGAAAGTTTAATTAATTCATTTGCGGTGTATATGGCACCCTCATCTGTGTCCTTGTAAAGACCTGTCATCATTTGAAGTCCAAGTTCAAATCCAAAGTCACGAATGAGCTTTGCTGACTTTCTAACGTCATCTGAAAGATGCCCACGTTCGTTTGCAAGTAATACCTCGTCAACCATGCTTTGTGCGCCGAGTTCAATGGCTTTTACACCATACTCCTTTAGTTCGCTCAGTATTTCCTCGTCTATTTTGTCTGGGCGTGTGGAAATTCTAATTCCACTTATACTGCCATTTTTGACATATGGCTTGGCAGCCTCTAGAAGTTCACGCCTGTAGTCATCCTCAATTGCTGTAAAGCTTCCACCAAAGAATGCAAGCTGTGCATCCTTTGCACCACTTGCCAGTGCTGTTTCAACAGAAGCTTTTACGTCCAGAGCCGAGGCGGTGTTAACTTCCCCTGAAATTATTCTTTGGTTGCAAAAGCTGCACGTATTGGGACAACCCTTATGAGCTACAAAAAGCGCAATGTTTGCGTGCTTTTCCCCGCTCATATTAAAGTCCCATAAGAGCAAGTGCCTCTTTTGCAGCCTCTTGCTCAGCAAGCTTCTTGCTTCTGCCTGTTCCTTTACCTATGACATTTGAATTCAAATGTACCTCAACGGTAAAGGACTTATTATGATCAGGTCCAGATTCTTCTACAAGAACATATGAGAGCTTCTCTTCAGGATTCTTTTGAATAACCTCTTGAAGCTGTGTCTTGTAGTCCTTGAATGAAACCTGATGGTTTTCAACAGCTTTCTCAACAAATCTTAAAACGAACTTGCGAGCCTCTTCAATTCCACCGTCAAGGTAAATTGAAGCAATTACTGCTTCAAAGGCATCTGCCAAAATTGAAGCACGCTCACGACCACCATTATGTAGTTCGCCCTTGCCAAGAAGTAAATACTTGCCAAGGTTTATTTCCTTTGCGAACTCATAGAGTGAATTCTCACATACGGTTGCAGCTCTAAGCTTTGTTAAGTCACCTTCTGGAACATTTTTGAAATGCTCAAAAAAGTAGTCTGCTGTAATGAAGCCTAAAACTGAGTCGCCAAGGAATTCAAGTCGTTCGTTATACTTGTTGCCAGGGCCCTTCTCATTTGCATATGAAGAATGAGTGACAGCAGTCTCTAAAAGACTTATGTCTTTATACTCATACTGAAGAGCACTTTCTAATTCTTTAAACATTATTCTTCACTGCTTCCTTTGAATTCTGCTGCAGCCTTTGCAATTTCATCAATTGCTCCGCTTTCAGCGTAGAACATTGCCTGACGGATTGCGTTCTTAAATGCTCTTGCATCTGAAGAACCGTGTGCCTTAATTACAGGCTTTGCAACACCCATGAGAGGTGCTCCGCCAAACTCTTTGTAGTCCATCTTCTTTTTAAATGCATCAAGGCCTGATTTTACGAAGAGTGCACCAATCATTGTGAAGATGTTCTTCTTAAACATTGCTTTAATGTTTCCAGCAAGAACGCCTGCTACACCCTCGTACATCTTAAGGATTACGTTTCCTGTAAATCCTTCACAGATAACAATATCTGTTCCGCCCTTTGCAATATCTCTAACTTCAATGTTACCAACGAAGTTGTAATTTGCCTTTTCCATAATCTTGTATGTCTCAACAAGTGTCTCTGTACCCTTGTTTGGTTCAACACCAATGTTTGCAAGAGCAACACGAGGATTCTTAACACCTTGAACCTTCTCCATGTATGTTGTTGCCATGATTGCAAACATGTTGAGTACTTCAGGAGTACAGCTTAAGTTTGCGCCACAGTCCATCATCATGAACATGCCTTCGTCATTTGGCATGAGTGATGCAATGGCAGCACGCTTAATTCCCTTAATTCTCTTAACAAGGAATGTAGCACCAACAACTGTTGCACCTGATGATCCTGCAGTTACGAATGCATCGCCCCTACCGTCGGCTAAAAGCTGAAGACCAAGGCCAAGTGATGAATTCTTGTGTTCCTTAAGAATTGACTGTGGATGTTCCTCAACAAGAATTACATCCTCAGTGTGTTTTATTTCCATCTTGCTGATGTCTATATTGTTTTCCTTTGCACAGCTCTGAATCTTGTTTTCATCGCCAACTAAAAGAATGCTGCAACCAAGTTCAGTTTCAGCAAGAGCTGCACCCTTCAAAATTTCTAAAGGAGCATTGTCTCCTCCAAATGCATCTACAATAATTTTCATTTTATTGCCTCCTCCTGCATTTCATCAAAATACTTAAGCGACCTTTCAGCAAGTGCCGCATATCTTTCCTGTTTGTCACGAATTTTAGGTTCAATTGCTGGAAGTACTCCAAAATTGGCACCCATAGGCTGAAAGTTTTCCACAAGTGGGTCACTTATATATGCGGTTATGGCACCCATCATAGTGAAGTTCGGAAGAACAAACTTCTCCTCGCCCTTTAAATATTTAACTGCGTTTATGCCAGCAAGAATTCCTGACATTGCAGATTCCATATATCCTTCTACGCCTGTAATTTGTCCTGCAAAGTAAAGACCTGGTCTTGTTTTAAATCCAAAGTCTGGACCTAAAAGCTTTGGCGAATTAATATATGTGTTTCTGTGCATTACGCCATATCTGAAAAACTCGGCGTCGTGTAGAGCGGGAATCATTGAGAAGACTCTCTTCTGCTCACCAAACTTTAGGTTAGTTTGGAAGCCAACAAGGTTGTACATGGTTCCCTCTTTAGTCTCTTTTCTAAGCTGAAGACATGCCCAAGGTCTGTGACCTGTTCTAGGGTCTCTAAGTCCCACGGGTTTTAGCGGACCAAATCTCATTGTGTCAGCCCCGCGACTTGCCATAACCTCAATTGGCATGCAACCTTCGTATACGCCATGTCTTTTGTCAAAATCATGTTGTGGCGCACTTTCGGCGTTTATGAGTTCTGCGTAAAACGCCTCATATTCTTCCTTGTTCATTGGACAGTTAATGTAGTCGTCACCTTCACCGCGGTCATATCTTGACTGGAAGAAGGCTTTGTCCATATCTATACTGTCTGCGCTAACAATTGGAGCCGCAGCATCAAAGAAATGAAGCGAGTCGCCACAGAGTTTTTCAATGTTCTTTGCAAGTGCGTCTGAAACCAAAGGACCAGCTGCAATTATTACTACATCCGCATCCTCTGGAATTTCCGTCACTTCCTCATAGTGGATAATGATGTTCTCCTGCGATTTAATCTCTTTTGTAACCATTTCAGAGAATAAATCCCTATCCACGGAAAGGGCACCGCCCGCTGGAACGCTGCACTCTTTTGCTACGCGTACACAAAGAGAGCCAAGTCTTGACATCTCTTCCTTCATAAGTCCAGCGGCAGATGCAATTCGCATTGCCTTAAAGGAATTAGAACAAACGAGTTCTGCAAAATTTTCACTTTTATGAGCGGGTGAGTATTTATGAGGCTTCATCTCATAGAGATGAGTTTCAATGCCTGCGCCCGCGAGCTGCATTGCAGCTTCACACCCTGCAAAACCTGCGCCTATTACAATTGCCTTCATTTATTCTTTGTTTCCTCTCTTCTTTGGAGCTGCTACTTCGTAGCCGCAGCCTTCCTTAAGACATATGTTAGATGACTTATGTTTGAAAAGACTGCTTCCGCAATCAGGACACTTTTCATTTGTTGGAGCGTCCCATGTGCTGAAGTCACAGTTTGGATAGTTACTACAACCGAAGAATACATATCCACGCTTTGACTTTCTTTGGATAACGTTGCCACCGCACTTAGGACAAGTAGCACCTGTCTCCTGAATAAGTGGCTTTGTATTCTTACACTCTGGATATCCTGGACATGCAAGGAACTTACCAAAACGTCCAGTTTTAACAACCATCATTCTTCCACACTTGTCGCATGGAATGTCTGTCTTATCCTCTTCAAGCTGGATTTTAACGCCTTCCATTTCAACCTTAGCCTTTTTAAGTGTTGCTTCAAGGTCTTCATAGAATTCGCTGATAATTCCAACGTACTCAATCTTTCCTTCGCTGACTTCGTCAAGCTCGTTTTCCATTTGAGCTGTAAACTTAGTGTTTACAAACTTAGGGAATCTTTCCTTAAGAAGGTTTGTTGTTGCTTCACCAAGTTCAGTTGGCTTTAAGAGCTTGCCATCTCTTGCAACATATTCTCTTGAAAGAATTGTTGAAATAATTGAAGCATAGGTACTTGGTCTACCAACACCATTTTCTTCAAGTGCCTTAACAAGTGATGCTTCTGTAAATCTTGCTGGTGGCTGAGTGAAGTGCTGGTTGCCAGCAAGGTCTTTGAGTTTTAATACATCCTTTTCAGAGAGTTCAGGAAGCTTTGATCCTGATTCTTCCTCGTCAACTTCAATGTCATAAAGAACAGTGAAACCGTCAAACTTAACTGTGTAACCACTTGCTGAAAACATGCAGTATTCACTGTCACTTCCAGCATTAGTAGCCTTAATGTCTACCTTTACTGTGTTCTGAATGCAAGAAGCCATGAGACTTGCAATGAATCTCTGCCAGATGAGCTTGTAGAGCTTGTACTGGTCAGATGTAAGGCTTGCCTTTGCCTCTTCAGGTGTTAAAGATACATCTGTTGGTCTAATTGCTTCGTGTGCATCCTGTGCATTATTTCTAGATTTGAAATATCTTGGCTTTTCTGGAAGGTACTTGTCGCCATATGTTGACTTAATGTAAGAAGTTGTCATTGCACGAGCTTCCTCAGAAATTCTAAGGGAGTCAGTTCTCATGTAGGTAATAAGACCTACTTGTCCTCTACCCTTAACCTCAACACCTTCATAAAGCTCCTGAGCAACCTTCATAGTTCTCTTAGTCTGGAAGCCAAGTCTTCTTGAAGCATCCTGCTGGAGTGTTGAAGTAATGAAAGGTGGAGCTGGCTGCTTCTTTCTTGTACCTTTCTTTACTGAGTCAACTGTATAAGTTGCAGATTCAAGTCGAGCTAAATATTTGTCTACCTGTTCTTTTGTTTCTGGTTTAACCTTGCCTGTTTCGTCACCAACGAAGCTTGCCTGGAATGATTTTCTTGCCTGTGGAGGTGTGAACTTTGCATCTATTGTCCAGTACTCTTCTGGAGTGAATGCACGGATTTCTTCCTCACGGTCAACAATAAGTCTTACAGCAACTGACTGAACACGGCCAGCTGAAAGACCTCTTCTAATTTTCTGAGAAACGAATGGGCTTATTCTATAACCTACAAGTCTATCAAGAATACGACGAGCCTGCTGAGCGTTTACAAGATCCATGTCAATTTTGTGTGGATCTGCAATACCGTTCATAATACCTGTCTTTGTAATTTCGTTGAAAGTAACACGGCATGCCTTGTTCATGTCTATATCAAGAAGTGTAGCAAGGTGCCATGAAATTGCCTCTCCCTCACGGTCAGGGTCAGTTG
>DCGS01000019.1:3021-14764 GCA_002314645.1 Ruminococcaceae bacterium UBA1772 | reverse complement strand
CCTTGACAAGCTTTTCCTTTCCCTTTATTACAGCGTACTTTGGCTCAAAGTTGTTCTTTACGTCAACATTGAGCTTTGCAGCAGGGAGGTCTCTTACGTGACCCATTGAAGCAGTTACTTCATACTCCTTACCTAAGTACTCTTTGATTGTTTTGATCTTTGTAGGTGACTCAACAATAATTAGCTTTGACATTGTTTAACCTTCCTATTTAACAATATATTTTGCGTTTGGCAGCATTTCTAAATATCCGGAAATTTGAAGTTCGGTGAGTATTCCGAGCAGGGTTCCCATAGGATAATTATTCATGCTTACCAATTCATTTACTGAAAGTGGTTTGCCCGAAAAAGCAGAAAGTACATCCTTTGCATCTTGTGAAAGACCCGACATATCTTTGTGAACTTTTTCTGTGCGATTCATTCTTGGTACGACACCAGATGCAAGCTCTCTTTTGTATCTTTCAATACCCGCTCCAGCATCCACCAAATATTCACGGCGATTCATCTTTGAAATATCCAAAGTTAAATCCACGCTATTTTCAATTTCAATGTATTCTGCATATGCTGACAAATATTCCTTTACAACATCCATTGCAGAACTAACTTTTATGGCTCCATCCTTTAGGAGCTCTTTGCACCCTTCATTTGTGGAACCAACCTCAAATGGAGATGTTGCAAAGACATCTTTGTTGTAGCTCATTGCCGCCTTTGCTGTAATTAATGACCCGCTCTTTATTCCAGCGTCCATAACAATTGTGCCAAGTGAAAGCGCCGCAATTATTCTGTTCCTTTTTGGGAACGTATATTTTACGGGTGCTGTTCTTGGCGGAAGCTCAGACACGAGCGCGCCATTTTCTGCCACGGCTTTTCTCAACGGCTTTTGCGCACTTAAATAATCGGAACCTATTCCGCAGCCCAAAACCAAAACGGTTTTGCCAGAGCCACACAGGGCTCCAACGTGTGCTGCCGTGTCAATTCCGAGGGCGCCGCCGCTGACTACTGAAAAGCCAGCTGAGGAAAGCGCTCTAGATAACGCTTCCGTTGCAACGACCGCTCCAGAAAGCGGCTTTCTTGTTCCAACTATTGAAACCGACAAAGGCCATGATAAAAGGTCTTTGTCTCCTTGAACGAAAAGTGCCGCTGGAAAGTCTGGTATTTCAAGAAGTCGAGCGGGATATTCACGCATATTTGGCGTCAATATATTTATGTCGTCCTTCTCACACTCCTGAATTATTTCCAGGGCTTTTGAAAATGCTAACTCTTTTCCTTCAGTTATTCTATTGACGGCCGACATATCAAATACGCCGGAGAGTTTTAAGTCATTAGAACTGGATTCGTATACTTCCTCTGGCGACTCAAAAACTGAAAATACTCTTGAAAGGTTGTACCCAACCCCAAGAACATTTTGTAACCAGAGATAGTACTTTTGTTGCTCATATTTACTTTTACAAATTTCCATTAACAGGTGTCACCATTTCCCACATGATTATTGAGGCTGCCGCCCCTGCATTAAGTGACTCCGCTTTGCCTGTCATTCGTATTGTAATTTTTTCGTCGCAACAATTCATTGTGTCTTCTGTTACTCCGTTTGCCTCGTTACCAATTACTGTAATAACTCCACCACTGAAGTTTGCATCTTTAATGCTTACTGCACTACTATCTGGTGTTGAAGCAAAAACCTTCATTCCATCTTTTTGAGCTTTTTGAATTGTTTCAGTTACATTTTCAGTCACGATTACGGGGAGTCTAAGAAGTGCTCCCATAGATGCACGTAATGCCTTTGGACTGTAAACATCACATCCGCCGGAGACTATAAGACCAGTAATTCCCAGAGCTTCTGCTGTTCTTGAGATGGCTCCAAGGTTTGCTGGATCTTGTACATTTTCTAGTAAAATATATTTACCTATAATGTCTATTTTATTACTGCATTCGCTTTTGTCAAGAAATGACATTACACAAAATACACCTTGAGGGGTTTTTGTGTCCGACATTTTCTCTGCAATTGCGTCAGTAATTTCATAGCATCTTTCAGAAATTGCAATAAGCGACTCTATTTCCTCTTTGTTTTTTTCAAGCGCACTTTTAGTTACATAGAGTTCACGAACAGGGTATCCTGAACGGTATGCATCCATGCAAAGACGGAGCCCTTCCAATACGAAAAGACCCTGTTCTTTACGCTCTTTGCGCTTTGCCACAAGAGAAATATATGCTTTAATTTTATTGTTTGAAGTTGCAGATATAAGTTCCATAAATTCACCCAATATAGCAAAAAGCACGCCCATGCACGTATACGTGCGGGGCGTGTAGCTTTTATTATTTAAGAGCTGCTTTAGCCTGCTCTGTAAGAGCTGTGAATGCAGCTGGATCTGAAATTGCAATCTCAGAAAGCATCTTTCTGTTAAGATTAATTCCAGCCTTCTTAAGACCGTTGATGAATGTTGAGTAATTCATACCGTTCTGCTTACAAGCAGCTGAGATTCTTGTAATCCAAAGGCGACGGAAGTCACGCTTCTTCTGCTTTCTACCAATGTAAGCATAGTTGCCAGATTTCATTACAGCTTCTTTAGCTGTCTTGAAGAGCTTGCTCTTTGAACCATAGTAACCCTTGGCAAGCTTTAAAGTTTTATTTCTTCTCTTACGAGTCATCATTGCTCCCTTAATACGAGCCATAATCTATACCTCCAATTATTACGTCTTTTTCGTGTAAGCACACCGTCTTAAATAGTTACAAAATTATTTGTAAGGAATAAGACGCTTGATCTGCTTCTGGTTTGTCTTGTCTGCAACAACCTGCTGACGGAGACCTCTTTTACGCTTTGTGCTCTTCTTTGTAAGAATGTGTGATTTGTTAGCGTGTGCAATCATTGGCTTACCGTTCTTTGACATTTTAAAGCGCTTCTTTGCACCACTGTGTGTCTTAATTTTAGGCATACTGTATTTCCTCCTTAAATAATTACTTTGTTGGCTTTGGAGCAAGGAACATAAGCATTTGACGTCCTTCAAGTTTAGCCTTCTTTTCTACTACGCCAAACTCCTCGCAAGCTACAGCAAAATCTTCCATTGTAGTAAGACCCTGTTCAGGATGAGCCATTTCTCTTCCGCGGAAACGGATAGATACTTTAACCTTGTTTCCAGACTTTAAGAATTTCTTAGCCTGGTTTGCCTTTGTATCAAAGTCATGTGTGTCAATCTTAAGTGAAAGTCTAATTTCCTTAACATCTACAACATGCTGATTCTTTTTGGCTTCCTTTTCACGCTTTGCTTGTTCAAAGCGATATTTACCATAGTCCATTACCTTACATACTGGTGGCTTAGCCTGTGGAGCAATTTTTACTAAGTCAAGATTCTTTTCAGTTGCAATCTTGAATGCTTCCTTTGCAGACATAATGCCAAGCTGAGTTCCATCATCAAGAATAACTCTTACTTCTTTGTCTCTGATTTCCTCATTGATCTGAATTTCTTTGCTGCTAATGCTCACGCACCTCCAAAGATAAAATAAAATACAAAAGCACGGACAGAAAGACTCCGTCCGTGCAATACTAAACTCTTGTAGTATTGACCCATGAAGCCTAATTACCCATAGGTGAGAACGGTTCTGTTCTGCTTTGTTGTGCAATGATATTAACATCTTTTTAATGCTTTGTCAACAATTTTTTCCTTTATTTATTACGCTTTGCCCATTACCGCAAGAGGATCTTCATACACGCCATCTATAAGTGTTTCAAAATGGATGTGCGCGCTGCTTCCTTCAGTTGGTACAATGCCAACTTTTCCAATTACATCGCCCTGACTAACCATAGTACCTGTTGTAACGGAAACGTCATTTAAACCACAATATCTAGCAACCAACATATTGCCATGATTTATCTCTACAACGTTGCCAAGAGAGTTATCATAGTAAACATTTACGACAACTCCAGAAATAATTGCAACTACATCGTCACCAGAAGTTCCAGAAAAATCTATACCCTGATGAATTCTATAATCTCCAGTTTCTTTACAAAAAACGAATTGCCCGTCACTAAAGTCACGAGAAATGTCCGTAGAAAGAGGTAAAATATATTTACTTTCAAAAGGCACATTCTCCTTAAAGTCGGGAGCCGAAGTTTGTGTTGCAGCCGCCGTGGTGGTTTCCACCTCATCCCTGTCGTCAGGAATGTCAGTTACAGGGACAGCGACCGCCTGGTCTTTACTATTTTTTGTCGTTTCTATACCTAAAGTGTCGTTGCCCGTAGGAGACGAACCGAAAATGCTAAACGCCGCCACAAGTCCAGCTACAACACAAACTGCCAAGGAATAATAGAGGACATTTCTCTTTTTTGCATTTGATTGCTTTCGCATAACACCAATCCTTTCAGTCCACTTAGAAAGATTCTTCGCTTTCCAAAAGTATTATTGGCTCTTTTTCAAGAATTTATTCATGACATCTTGACAGAAATTAGGCTTTATATTATTATAATTTCGCACTTGCGGATTTAGCTCATCTGGTAGAGCGCCACCTTGCCAAGGTGGAGGTAGCGGGTTCGAGCCCCGTAATCCGCTCCACATTTGGCTTGCAGCATCCGCTGTAAGCTTTTTTTATTTTTCGGAGGAACGCTATGTATATTGCAAACCTTAGAGTTAAAACTGAAAATGGTGAAGAACAGGTTGAAGCTTTAGAGTTAATCCAAAACCTCGGTATTAAGGGCGACAAAAAAGCAAAGGGAGGAGACAGACAAGTCTGCCTTGCTGACGAAAAAGCCCTTACTGAATATAGAGAAAAAAACATAGGACTTTGCACTAAAAGATTCATGCCAAACATTTCAACCATAGGAGTTGACTATAGTCTTCTAGAATGTGGCCAAAAACTTACTATTGGAAATGTTGTCATTGAAATTTCAGCTTACGAAAAAACCTGTTTCCCAGAATGCACACTTGTTGAAGCAGGCACACACTGTGAAATACTACACAACTGTGCATTCGGAAAAATAATAAGCGGTGGCCCAATTCACGTTGGCAATGAAATTGTCCTTTAACACACATTTTTCATTCACACGAAAAATCCGTTTCAATTAGTTTAAATGATCCAGCGGGAGAATAAGTAAACTTACTTATATGTTCTTCATTTTCTATGAAATAATGTATTGGTTTAAAACTAATATTCCTTTTTAGAGTCTGACTATCCTTCTCCATATCAAAGGAATCTATTATAACCAGCTTAATTTTCATTTTTTCTGGACAGACACTTTTTACATAAACGCTTGCCATTTGACCTGGACGAACACCCGCTGTAAACTCGGCAAGGCCAGATAAATTCGGCGTAAGTTCAACGAAAATCCCATAATCTTCAATTGACCTTATAATTCCTGGAACCGTTTCTCCAGGAATTATTTTTTTTGCGTTTTCCTCCCATGTTCCAAGAAGTTCCTTATGTGTCAAAGTAATCTTTCCATCCTCATTGCTCTTTACAATGCATTTAATATTTTGCCCTTGTTTAAACCTTGCCGATGGATGCGGAATTCTTGAAACTGAAATATTATCAACTGGCAATAGAGCGTTAATTCCCGCTCCTATATCTACAAATGCACCGAATGGTTCTAAATGTGTGACGGTTGCGGATAGGATATCTCCAGGCTGCAGGTCATAAACGCACTCGTTTATGTACTTCTCCTGAACACGCCTTCTGCTCAAAAGCAATTTTGTCCCCTCGCTGGAATCAGATATTCCCGTTACAACAAAGCATACAGGTTTTCCAACTCGGGAAATTATTGCAATATCCTTCACCACACCTGTATCAATGCCATACGCGCCTTCTACTCTTGGGATCATTCCCTCAAACTCGCCAAGCTTTACATATAAATTATGGTCCCTGTCACAGCGTGTGCAAAATCCTTCAAGCACTATTTCCTCTTCACACGCTTTTTTCAGTGACTGTACCGAGTCGCATAGCTTCCTATTTAATACTGAATTAATTTGACGGCCCTCTGGCAAATACTTTTTCATAAACATCACCTAAATCATAATCTTCTTTTGTAAAGTCTATGACTCGGGTTTTTCGTATATACCATAAAACAAAAATGAGCGGGCCGAAGCCCACTCATTTCTTCTTTGTTCACTTAGATTTTCTTTTTGTCGACTTATTATTTCTTAACTGTCTTTCTTTCATCTATGAGCAATGCTCTAACTGGGGCCGCTTCAACTCCGCTTATTTTAAGTGGCTGTGCAAGAAGGTAATATTCACCATCTTCCACATTTGAAAGATCCAAATTCTCAAGCAGTAAAGTGCCCGCTCCAAGTATTGCTCTGTGTACCGGAATTTCATTGCTTCCACCAATTGTCGACTTATTAAATCCCAATAAATCGTACTTTATGTCCGCTACGTCTTCAGCGGCCCCAACAAAAAAGTATGTATCTTCCTTCATTCTAAGGATGACTTTTTTGTCGTACTTTGGAAAATAGTTTTCAACAATTTCACCTGTTATAGGTCCACTTGGAAGAGTAATTACTCTAACTGGTCCTATGAATTTCTCCAGTGGAAAGTCAGAAAGTGTTCTACTATCTTCCTCCGCCTCAAAAACATGCGATGGTGAATCTATATGAGTTCCCGCATGAAGCGATGCACCAATGATTGACAAATTGTATTCATCGCCATTTGCCATGTCGTTCATCTTTCTAATTTGTGTCTCTGGGTCTCCAGGGTACACACCGCAAGTAGCAACATCTCTTGAAATATCAATAATTTTCAAATTACTCACCTCAATTTTTTCCAAATCCAAAGGCGCCAAAGAAATCTCCAATTATTTCTCCAACGGAGGATGAATCGCCATTTTGTGTGCTTTCAATTATTTTTTCTATTCCGCTTCCAAGACTACTACCATCTATTAAATTTCCAAACGGATTATCTTTTATATTTCCACCAAACAGACTTCCGAAGAAACTTCCAATTGCGTTTTGAACAACGTTACCAACTATGTTCTGGTAAACGGCTTTGTACTGCTTATCTGTTTGTGGGAGTTCAACCATAAAGTACTGTACAATTTCAGACTTTAATTTCTCACTATCAAAAGGCTTTATATCATTTGACTTTGGAAGAGTAAAGTCCTCATACTCAGTTTTTGCCACATCAAGTGAAACCTTAAGCGATCCAATATTTTCTATATTTCCATCAACTTTAAAGTCTATTGCTTTATTCTCCTTAGCTACATCAAGACTAAGTTCCACTTTACCAAGATCTTCATTGCCTGGAATTATAAATGGATCTGTGTCAAATTTTCCGTAGATTCCATCATCTTTAACATCAAGATCTGAATATCTTGCTTTAACTTGAAGTTGACCTTCAGCCATCTTCTTTTCAATAGTAATAACACCATTTTCGTCTGAAAGCTTCTTTATATCAATTAACATGGTAGTTTCATTGTCAGACTTAATGCAAAAAGCGTATGCTGCGTCATTTTCATCTTCAATAACAAATGATGCAATGTTTGTATTCTTATTACTATTTAAATTAATTTCTACTGCAGTAATGTCATTTCTTGAATCTACAAAGAAGTCGAGGTTTGCAGTTTCAATCTTACTGTCATTCACCTTTTTTACAAATTTTTCACGAAGACTCGAGAGCTTATTTTTAAAGTCAGCAAAACTCATCTGCTCACTTTCTGGAAGACATTTATTTACACTTTCAAATGTCTTCTCGTCTTCTCCTGCTTTAGAAATTACTGTATCTACGCAGTTTATCAAGTCAGCAGCGCTCATTGACACGGTGACAACCTCACCTTTTGCAAGAGCTGAGCCAAGGGCGAAATCTTTCTCATCTGATATAGAAATCTTATCAGAATCAAAAAGATCCACCGCAGCTTCTGCATAATCATAAACTGCTTTTTTTAAGTCTCCATCAACTTTCTCTTCAATGATATTTTCGTATGTCTTATTTACAACGCCAACATCATGCTGAACTTCGTCCTCTTTAATATCTAAATTCATCCAGCCAAGATCAAGTTGTTTAACATTTAAATACGCAGACATTGGATCTGCAATTACATTTACAGATAACACTTCATTCTCGTCATCTGAAAGCTTTGCATTAAGACCGGCCAATGCGCCGTTAATATTTAAATTAGAATTCATTTTAAGAGAACTGATATACTTAGACAATTCCTCGGCCATGGTCTTGTTTGGAATAATCTTTGCATTAAAGTTTGCTTCAACAGATCCATTTGCTTCAAAGCCAAGCTTCTTATCGTCTACGTTTGCAGCAAACTTTTCAACCTGTGGATACATTTTTGAAAGATTCTTTGCAAGAGTAACTTTCGTATATGTTCCATCAGACAAAAAGAGTTGTAGGAATTCTCTTGGTGCAGCTGCATATCCAATTCCAAGTGATGCAACAATTAAAACAACCGCCGCAACTACTCCAATAATTATTTTTTTAGTTTTACTCATGATTAAAGCCTCCAAACAGCAAAAATCTATTTATTATTTTACCACAAACCTATTATTTATAGCAAATTTACAAAATAAAGAAACAAATGTTTGCTTTTTCCAAGAATACGTGTTATACTCAAAGCGAACATTTGTGCAATTAATCTTTGAAAGGGGTTTTAAAATGGACAACATTAATGAAACTCAAAAGAAAATATATGAGTATTTACTTGAACGCTCAAAGAAAACTGCTGTTCCACCATCAGTTAGAGAAATAGGTGGTGCAGTTGGACTTAAATCAACTTCATCAGTTCAAGCAAATCTTAATGCTCTTGAAGAAGCAGGTTACATTTCAAGAGACCCACTTCTTAAAAGATCAATAAGACTTAACATTCAAGAAGAGGCAAAGCAGCAGGTTCATCAAGTTCCACTTGTTGGCACAGTAACTGCTGGCGCACCAATTCTTGCTGTTGAACAAATTGAAGGTTACATTCCTTTTGCTGGTAACATTTCTTCAGACAAAAACCTTTTTGCTCTTAAGGTAAGAGGTGAAAGTATGATAAATGCTGGCATTCTTGACGGAGACATCATTGTTGCCGAGCAAACTCCAAATGCCAAAAACGGAGACAAGGTTGTAGCTCTTATAGATGAAGAAGCAACTGTTAAAACATTCTATAAAGAAAAAGACCACTTCAGACTCCAACCAGAAAATGACTACATGGACCCAATTATTTGTGACGAGCTCATAATCCTTGGCAAAGTAGTAGCAGTATTCAGATACTATTAACTTTAATATATTATTAAGAAAAGAGATGTCACATTTTGTGACATCTCTTTTCTTTGACTTATTTATGTTTTAGCCAAGGTAAGCCTTGCCCTTAACATCCTCAATTGTAACCTTGATAAGATTTACTGAAGCGAATACTTTTTCAAGGTATGCCATACCTGTAGCAATTTCGTTTGGAGTAAGTCTATCAACGAAAGCTGTCATAACCTTTCTTTTCTCATCAGCATCATCTACAAATGAAGCCTTACCGAAAGCAATAAAGCTTTCGAACTTTGCAGTTGTTTCCTTTTCAACAATTTCTTCACTTACTGTTGAACTAAAGCAAACCTTTGAATCTCTTTTTATACAGTCAACCTTGTAGCCTTTACCTGCTGAGTGACAATAAATTGCACCATCAACATAAACATAATTAATTGGAACACCATAAGGATATCCGTCGTCACCATTAACAGATAGTGTTCCGTGGTTTCCTCTTAACATAAGCTCTTCGGTTGCTTCTGAAGAAAGTTGTCTCTTGATTTTTACCATTTGTCTATCAAACATAATATACCTCCAAAAATTGTTTGCATTTAATCTGCTTATCTTGTATACTCAATATATCACCTAATTGTAACTTTTGAAAGTTACAATTTCAAACTTTTTGACTAATACAATTTGAGGCGTATTTATGATATCAATCAATAAAAAATCACCAACACCAGTATATGAACAAATATATGAATCAATAAAGAATGAAATAGCAAATAATCAAAGGAAGGCAAACGAAAAACTTCCACCCATTAGGCTTTTAGCCGCTGATCTTATGGTTAGCAATAACACCATTAAACAGGCCTATTCTCAATTAGTGGCAGAAGGCTATGTTAACAACATTCCAGGAAGTGGCTACTATGTTGAGAAAATAGATACTTCATTTTTTAAAAAGAAAAACAACTCGGACACAATAACACCCTTACAAACTAATAATTATGAGAAAAACAATATACAAATTAAATACAATCTTGAATATGGAACTATAAATCCCTTAGAATTTCCAGTTAAAAATTGGAAAAAGGCAATAGACTTAGCATTAAATTATGAAGCAGCAACGCTTTTTTCAAAATATGGCGATAGAGACGGCTATGATTGCTTAAGGCAAGACATTGCTGAACATCTATTTGTGGCACGCGGGGTAAAATGTTCTTCAGACCAAATTGTAATTGGCCCTTCAACATATGTTCTCATTACTCAAGTACTTATACTTTTAAAAAAATATAAATCAATAAATACCTACGCCATTGAAAATCCAGGTTACGACACAATTCGTGAAACCATGAGTCTTCTTTCAAATAAAGTATATGATATTCCTGTTACAAACACAGGCATATCTATTAGGGCGTTATCTAAAACCGATGCAAAGGTAACATACGTTACCCCATCCCACCAATTTCCACTAGGTGTCGTAATGCCCATAGGTAAAAGGCAAAAGCTACTTCAATGGGCAATAGATAACAATGGTTATATTATTGAAGATGATTACGACAGTGAATTAAGATATAACTCTCAACCCATCCCATCCCTTCAAAGTATAGATCAAAACGAAAGAGTAATATATTTAGGCACCCTGTCAAAGGCAATCTCTCCAGCCCTACGCATTGGTTATTTAGTTCTTCCAAAACATTTGTGTAATGAATTCAACGAGCTCTTCAACACATTCAATACAAACATTCCCGAACTTGAACAACATGCACTTCATTACTTTTTTGAGTCCGGAGATTTAGAAAAACATCTTAGAAAAACAGGAAAACTTTATAAGCAAAAGCACGACTCACTTATAAAAGAACTAAAAGAACTCTTGCCTAAGGATTTTGAAATAATTGGCACAGGCGGTGGCACACATTTTATTTTAAAAAATTTAAGTGGACGATTAACTGAAGAAAATATGACAATGCTCGCATTAAAACAAGGTGTTAAGGTATATCCAACATCTAGATATTATTTTGGAACTCAACCAAATAATAAAGTCATGGTTGGTTTTGCTTCATTATCAACTGAAGATATTAGTGATGTCTGTCAAAGACTTGCAGTAGCATATAAATAAAAAGGCGTGGGAATTACCCACGCCTTCTGTTCTAATTAGAATTTGATTTTTTCTTCAATGTAAGATACAAGCTGATCAATTGGAATTCTTACTTGTTCCATTGTATCTCTATCACGTACTGTTACAGCATTATCTGCTGGAGTGTTTTCATCGCCAACTGTTTCAAAGTCAACAGTTACACAGAAAGGAGTACCAATTTCGTCCTCACGTCTGTAACGCTTACCAATTGAACCAGCGTCATCATAATCAACCATGAAGTGCTTTGAAAGTTCAGTGTAAATTTCACTTGCCTTATCTGAAAGCTTCTTTGAAAGAGGAAGAACTGCAACCTTATATGGAGCAATTGTTGGATGGAAGTGCATAACTACGCGAGTGTCATTCTTTTCTGCATCTACAACTTCTTCATCATATGCTTCAACAAGAAGTGAAAGGAACAATCTTTCAACACCAAGTGATGGTTCAATTACATATGGGATGTAACGCTC
>DCGS01000019.1:1142-2950 GCA_002314645.1 Ruminococcaceae bacterium UBA1772 | reverse complement strand
GTTCTATCTGCAACACCCCAAAGTTCACCCCAACCAAATGGGAATCTGTACTCGAAGTCAGTTGTTGCTTTTGAGTAGAAGCAAAGTTCTTCTGGATCATGGTCACGAAGTCTAAGATTTTCTGGTTTAATATTAAGAGAATAGAGCCAGTCGCGGCAATATGAACGCCAGTAGTCAAACCACTCAAGGTCTGTTCCTGGTTTGCAGAAGAATTCAAGTTCCATCTGCTCAAATTCACGAACACGGAAGATGAAGTTACCTGGTGTAATTTCGTTACGGAATGACTTACCAATCTGTGCAACACCGAAAGGAACTTTCTTTCTTGTTGTTCTCTGAATATTTGCAAAGTTTACGAAAATACCCTGAGCTGTTTCTGGTCTAAGGTAAATTTCATTTTTGCTATCTTCAGTTACACCCTGGAAAGTTTTAAACATAAGGTTGAACTTACGAATATCTGTAAAGTCATGAGCTCCGCAGTCAGGACAAGCAATTCCCTTATCCTTAATGTACTGCATAAGTTCTTCATCTGACCAACCAGCTGGATTATCTGAAAGATTGTTTTCAGCAACATAATCTTCAATAAGCTTGTCAGCTCTATGACGAGTCTTACACTGTTTACAATCCATAAGTGGATCTGAGAATCCGCCAAGGTGACCTGAAGCAACCCATGTCTGTGGATTCATTAAGATTGCGCTATCAAGACCAACATTATACTGATTTTCCTGGATAAACTTCTTTCTCCAAGCATCCTTAATGTTATTTTTCATTTCAACTCCAAGTGGGCCGTAGTCCCAAGTGTTTGCAAGACCGCCATAAATTTCACTGCCTGCATACACAAAACCTCTACCCTTACAAAGAGCTACGAGCTTGTCCATAGATTTTTCAGCATTGTTCATCTCTATTTCTCCTTCGCTAAAAAGTTTAAAACAATTCATTTACTAAATATGCTAAAAATATTAATATATTACATATTAATTGTCAATAAAAAGGAACATCAATTAACGTAAAATTTGATTTATAAATGTCTTTATGTTAGAATTCCAAAAGTCAAAGAAGTTTTACATGTAGGAGGGAATCAAAATGGAATCTACAATTTCAGCAATATCCACCCCAAATGCTGCTGGTGGTATAGGCATAATAAGAATTTCTGGCGAAGATGCAATTTCTGTTGCTGATAAAATTTTCTCTTCTGCAAATAAAAAACCTTTAAAGGATGCTGAAGGCTATTCTGCACATTTCGGAAAAGTAAAAGACGGCGACAAAACAGTTGACCAGGCTATTGCCGTAGTATATAGAGCTCCAAAAAGTTACACTGGCGAAGACATAGTTGAACTTCAATGCCATGGTGGACTATTTGTTCTTCAACAAATCCTCAGACTTACTTTGGAAAACGGTGCAAGACCTGCCGAAGCTGGCGAATTTACAAAAAGAGCCTTTCTTAATGGAAAAATGGATTTGACAGAAGCCGAGTCTGTAATGAACATTATCAGTGCAAAGGGAAAGGAAGCAGCTAACGCCGCAATCCAAACACTTGAAGGCTCATTAACAAAGGAAATAAACGAAATTGCAAATTCTTTAATAAACGCTTCGGCTACTCTTTCCGCTTGGGTTGATTATCCTGATGAAGAAATTGAAGAATTAGAATCAGACAAGCTTTTAGAACTTTTAAGTAGTTCTAAGGAAAAACTTGAATTCTTAATAAACAGATTTGATGCAGGACAAGCAATAACAGAAGGTGTAAACACCGTAATTGTAGGAAAACCAAATGTTGGAAAATCTACACTTATGAATCTACTCCTTCAAAAAAA
>DCGS01000019.1:0-1060 GCA_002314645.1 Ruminococcaceae bacterium UBA1772 | reverse complement strand
GGAAACGTAGTATTACACATTTCAGATACCGCTGGTATTCATGAATCCGAAGATTACGTAGAATCTATTGGAATTGAATTTGCTAAAAACAAGCTTTCCACTGCATCTCTTTTCCTTGCTGTATTTGATGGAAGCAAAGAACTTGATGATGAAGACCTTGAAATACTAGAACTCTGTAAGAACAAATGTGGAATTGCAATAATAAACAAGGCAGATCTTACCAGGGTAGTATCCGAGGATGAAATATCCAAGTATATTAGCAATGTTATAACCTTAAGCGCAAAAGATAACAATAGTTATCTATCAATTTCAAGTGAAATTGAAAAGGTCCTTGGTACAGAAGAGTTCGATTCTTCAGCCGCAATGCTATCAAACGAAAGACAGCTTAATTGTTGTAACACTGCACTTTCTTGTATTAATGAAGCTATTGACGGATTGAACATCCAAATAACCATGGATGCAATAAACGTATCTATAGATGCTGCAATTTCTCCGCTGCTTGAATTAACAGGAAAACGCGTATCTGAGGCGGTTGTAGACGAGATTTTCTCAAAATTCTGCGTAGGAAAGTAAAAAACACGCTATTTTTCACTAAAAATCCTAAAATTTCGCATTTTTTGCCCTAAATTTGGCTCCTCTGGAGCCAATCAGTTTTTTCGAAATGAGTATTTCTCTGTGCCATTTATTCTAATTGGCTACAGAGCAGTTGCTCCACTTGGGCTAAAATTTAGCAAATATTAGGGATTTCACTTAAAAATGTCTCAAATAAATATAAAAAGCTCTCCACTTTCCACATTTTTACAAAAATTGTGGAAAACTTGGAGTTACAAATACAAATTTAGGTAATTTTAGAAAGCTGGAACCTTATTATGGAATACTTTGCAAAGGAATATGACGTTATTGTTATTGGAGCAGGCCATGCTGGCATTGAAGCAGCTCTTGCTCCAGCAAGAATGGGTCTAAGTACATGTATTTTCACTATTAGTGCGGATTGGGTTGGTAATATGCCATGCAATCCTTCTATTGGCGGATCTTCAAAGGGTCATTTAGTACGTGAAAT
>DCGS01000062.1:13269-17182 GCA_002314645.1 Ruminococcaceae bacterium UBA1772 | reverse complement strand
GAAATCCTTAGAAAGGTACCAGAAAACGAACTCGTAACTGAATTATTTAAAGAAATTGAGCTGTTATAAATGATGAATGAAAAGAACCCAAGACTGAAGGATTACTTTGCATCTCTTTTAAACGATACATACCCTTCAGATTTTTTGAATGCTGAAATTTTAAAAATGAGTATAAGTAAAGAGACAAGGACAATGACCTTGTCTCTAGTTTGTGCGTCTTCAGTTTCTGAAGACATAGTATCAAGCTTTAAGAGAGTAGTTTGTTCTGCTTTAAAGCTTGATAACATAGATTTACATATTGAAGTCGTAAAGGCTTCATTTGACACTTCAAAAATGCCAGATGTGTTACTGGAACTTCGTCAAAGACTTCCAGTTACAAATGGCTTTTTGACAGGTGCTAAATATGAACTTGAAAGTGGCACCTTGACCGTTAACCTAACTCACGGTGGTGGCGACATTTTAACTTCTGCAAAAGCTGATGAAATGATTTCAAGAATTATTAACGAGAAGTATGCTGAGAAGTTGAATGTTGTTTTCTCTGGCGTTCTCACTGTTGACGTAAATGATGAGAACTTCCAAAAGCTTCAAAAGCAGGCAGAAGAGGAAGTTAAGAGTGAAAAGGTAGAGAAGGCAGAGCAAAAGGCTGCTGACATTCCACATAAAATAATAGATGGAATTCCTCTTTACCTTGAAACTGCACATATTATTTACGGAAATAAAATAGGTAAGGCTCCAAAGTCTATTGCCGACGTTAAGTTTGACGACGGACAGGTTGTCGTTTGGGGTACAGTCTTTGGCCTTGATATTAGAGATACAAAAGACCAAAGAAGTAAGATTATTAACTTCAACATTACAGACTACACAAGCTCATACCCTGTGAAAATCTTCTCAAGAGTGGATGAATGTAAAAATGCTGTATCTGCTCTTTCAGACGGTGTTACCCTCATGGTAAGGGGCGATGTAATCTACGACACCTACAAAAAAGAATACGTAATAGATGCCAAGGCAATGGCTTCTGTTAAGAAGATAGACAAGATGGATGAATCGCCGGAAAAGCGTGTAGAACTCCATATGCATAGTAACATGTCTGCACTTGATGCAATGACAGATGCAGGCGAACTTGTTTCTCGTGCTGCAAAGTGGGGACACAGAGCGGTTGCCATTACAGACCACGGTGTTCTTCAAGGATACCCTGCCGCATTCTCTGCATCGGAGAAGACTGGAATAAAGGTTATTTACGGTGTTGAGTCTTATGTGTATGACGACATTCGTGAAGGTGCACCTAAAACATGGGAGGATATAGTTTCTAGTCTTAAAGAGAAGGAAACTCGCACATACCACCAAATTATATTAGTAAAGAACAATGTTGGTCTTAAAAACCTTTATGAGCTCGTTTCTAACGCTCATACAGAGCATTTCTACAAGAAGCCAATAACTTTGAAGTCTGACATTTTAAAGCACAGAGAGGGCCTCTTGCTTGGTACTGCGTGTGAGGCGGGTGAACTCTACCGTGCAGTTCTGGACGGTGAGCCAGACGAGCGCATACAGGAAATTGTTGACTTCTATGACTACATGGAAATCCAGCCAAATGGAAACAATGCATTCCTTCTTCGTCCTTCTGTTACTCGTGACAGAAAGACAAAGGAAGAGAGAACTCTTCCTCCAAGATGCGCTTCGGAGGAAGCTCTTAACGAAATAAACAGAAAGATAATTGCACTTGCTGACAGAGCGGGTAAGCTCACTGTTGCAACAGGCGACGTTCACTTTATAGACAAAGAGGATGCACCATTCCGTGCCATTATCATGTCTGGTCAGGGCTTCTCTGACGCTGAAATGCAGCCACCTCTTTATTTCAAAACAACCGCTGAAATGCTTGAGGACTTCGCCTTTCTTGGTGAAGACCTTGCAAGAAAGGTTGTTATAGAAAATCCAAATAAAATTGCGGACATGGTTGAAAGAATTCGACCTGTACCTGCGGGAAGCTTCCCTCCATCTATTGATGGTGCAGAGGAAGAACTTCAACAGCTCTGCTGGGACAAGGCCAAAGCCCTCTACGGCGATCCAGTCCCTGAATACGTTTCAGAACGTCTTTCAAAGGAGCTTAATTCAATTATTAAGCATGGCTTTGCCGTTCTTTATATGATTGCTCAAAAGCTTGTTAAAGATTCTGAGGACCATGGCTACCACGTAGGTTCTAGAGGATCTGTAGGATCTTCATTCGTAGCCCACGCTTCAGGTATTTCAGAAGTAAACCCACTTGCTCCGCACTACAGATGTACAAACCCTGAATGTAAGCATACGGAATTCTTCCTTAACGGTGAAGTAGGTTCTGGTTACGACCTTCCACCAAAGGATTGCCCTGAGTGTGGCACTCCAATGTGGAGAGATGGACACGATATTCCATTCGAAACATTCCTTGGCTTTAAAGGAGATAAATCGCCAGATATAGACCTTAACTTCTCTGGTGAATACCAGGGTTCTGCGCACAGATACACAATTGAACTCTTCGGTGAGGACCACGTGTTCAAAGCAGGTACCGTTGCAACCGTTGCTGATAAGACCGCATTTGGTTACGTAAAGAAGTACCTTGAAGAGAAGGAGCGCGTTTGCAACAACGCGGAAATTTCACGTCTTACAATTGGATGCACTGGTGTTAAGAGAACAACAGGTCAGCATCCAGGAGGAATGGTTGTTGTACCTAATGCATACGAGGTTTCAGACTTTACCGCAGTACAATATCCTGCAGACGATGCCGACAAGGGAATGAAGACAACGCACTTCGACTTCCACTTCCTTCACGACACAATCTTGAAGCTTGATAACCTTGGACACGATGTTCCTACAATGTATAAATATCTTGAGGACCTTACTGGAATTCCAGTTATGGATGTAGATATTTGTGACCCTAAAATATATGAGCTCTTTACAAGTCCAGGGCCACTTGGGGTAACGGAAGAGGACATTGACTGTGACACAGGTACACTTTCAATTCCTGAAATGGGAACACCATTTGTACGTGGAATGCTCATGGAATGTCAGCCAAAGAACTTCTCTGACCTTCTTCAGATTTCTGGACTTTCACACGGTACAGACGTATGGCTTGGAAATGCACAGGAACTCATTCACAACGGAACCTGTACAATTTCCGAGGTTATTGGTACCCGTGACAACATCATGGTTGGACTTATGCACTATGGCCTTGAGCCAACAATGGCATTTAAAATTATGGAAATTGTACGTAAGGGTAAGGCAACAAAGCTCCTAACAGAGGAACATGTTGCTGCCATGAAGGAGCACAATGTACCAGACTGGTACATTGATTCATGCTACAAAATTAAGTACATGTTCCCTAAGGCACATGCTGCTGCATACGTTAGTGCAGCTCTTCGCCTTTGCTGGTACAAGCTCTACAAGCCTGTTGCGAACTATGCAACCTTCTTAACCGTTCGCGGTGACGACCTTGACGCTGAGTCCATAAGCTCTGGTATTGACTTCGTTAGAAGTAAAATGAGAGCAATTCAGGCTAAGGGTCAAGAGGCAACAGCGAAGGAGAAGGATGAGTACACAGGCCTTCAGGTTGTACTTGAAATGCTTGCTCGTGGAGTTGAGTTCCTTCCAATTGACCTTTATAAGTCACACGGAAATCTCTACTCAATAGAGGATGGAAAAATTCGCCTTGCATTCTCTTCAATTAAGGGACTTGGTGGCGCAGCTGCAAAGGCTCTTGAAAATGCAAAGGATGATGGCGAAGGTCCATACACTTCAATAGAAAATCTTAAGTCACGTTCTGGTATTTCAACTGCAGTGGTTGAATCGCTCAAAAACCTTGGCGCTTTAGAGGGACTTCCAGAGAGTGACCAGATAACACTTTTCGGATTTTAATTTGTTTTAATTTGTCGCTATAGATTAGTCG
>DCGS01000062.1:13074-13213 GCA_002314645.1 Ruminococcaceae bacterium UBA1772 | reverse complement strand
CGCTTTTAATTTGTCGCTTTGTATGCGACCAATTAGGCTTCCGAAGAAAATATAATGTGGATGTAAGGTGAAAACACCAAGCATCCACATTTTTATTTTCGGAGGTTTTAACTATGAAAAAGAACAGAAACAACATTAC
>DCGS01000062.1:11116-13007 GCA_002314645.1 Ruminococcaceae bacterium UBA1772 | reverse complement strand
GACACCATTGGCGGCTTTAACTCACTCATTAACAAGCAGAGAAAGGAAGACGGTGAGTGCTTCGTTTCAACAGTACTCTTCAATGACCACTCAGCTGTCCTACACGACCGTGTAGCGCTTTCAAAGGTTTCTCCTATGACAGAAGACGATTACATGGTTGGCGGTTGTACAGCCCTCATAGACGCCCTTGGGGACGCAATACATCACATTGGAAACATCCATAAGTATGCGCGTCCAGAGGACGTACCTGAAAACACCATTTTCGTTATTACTACAGACGGTCAAGAAAATGCAAGTCACAAGTATTCAAGTGACGAGGTTAAGAAAATGGTTGAACGCCAGACTGAAAAGTATGGCTGGGAGTTCCTCTTCATGGGCGCAAACATTGATGCAGTTGAAACCGCAAAGCACTACGGAATCCGTGAAGACAGAGCAGTAAATTACAACTGTGACGCAGACGGAACAGCTGTTCTTTACAACTGCGTTTCTGAAACCGTGTCTATGGCACGCTGTGGCCAGCCTATTGCTGCATCCTGGTCGGCGCAAATTGATAACGACTACCAAAAGCGTTCAAAACGTGGTAGAATGAGAAAGTAATTTGTACTAAAAACGGGAGTGAAGTAAAATGCCTTTACACATTGTAAGAGCCGACATTACAACCCTTTCTGTGGATGCCATAGTCAACGCAGCAAACGAGTCGCTGCTTGGTGGCGGAGGCGTAGACGGAGCCATACATAGGGCCGCTGGGCCAGAGCTTTTGGTTGAATGCCGCACGCTTCACGGTTGCAAAACCGGGGAGGCAAAGATAACCTCTGGTTATCTTCTTCCAGCCAAACACGTCATTCACACAGTCGGCCCTATTTGGTCGGGCGGAAATGACGGGGAAGAAAACCTTCTTCGCGCATGCTACAGAAACTCCCTTAATCTTGCTGTGGAAAATGGGTGCGAATCAGTTGCCTTCCCACTCATTTCCTCAGGTGTATACGGCTACCCTAAAGCTGCCGCTTTAAACGTCGCCGTGTCTGAAATATCTGGCTTCCTTTTCAGCCACGATGATCTTCTAGTCTACATAGTAGTCTTTGACAAGCGTGGCTTTGAAATTGGCCAGACTCTTCAAAACGACGTTCAGGCATACATCGATCAAAACTATGTAGATGAACATGAAATGTTGTATGCAAGAAGCCAGCTGCTCTTCTGCGCGCCAATGCCTTCCGCACCACCTCCAATGGCGGCTCAGCCATGCATGTCTGCAGACACATTCATGGACGAAGAGCTTGTTGCTTTCAACGACTTAGACGAGCTTGACGACTTAGACGATTTTGTTCTAGACGAAGGCTTCTCAGAAATGCTTCTTCGTAAAATAGACGAGCGCGGAATGACAGACCCTGAATGCTACAAAAAGGCAAACGTGGACAGAAAGCTCTTCTCTAAAATTAAGAGCAACAAGGACTACAAGCCATCGAAAGTCACAGCTATTGCATTTGCAATTGCCCTTGAACTTTCAATAGATGAAACAGACGAACTCCTTATGAAAGCAGGCTATGCCCTTTCACACAGCAACATGTTTGACGTAATTATTGAGTATTTCATTAAAAATGAGAAATACGACATTTTCGAAATAAACGACACCTTGTTCAAATATGACCAGGTGTTGCTTGGATAATGGGGACGGTCCTGTTTTAGCGCATTTTTGCACGATTTAGGGACAGACCTCACAAGATGAAAAATGTGTCAAATTTGGCTATGTAATAGGCAAAGCGCCTATTTTTACCAGCAAAAATTATTTTGCTGCGACACGGCAAATTTGATGCAAATAATTCCAGTTAAGTCTGTCCCCAAATCGTGCGTTTTTGCTCGAAAACAGGACCGTCCCCAAAAGGCCCGAAGGGCC
>DCGS01000062.1:638-11048 GCA_002314645.1 Ruminococcaceae bacterium UBA1772 | reverse complement strand
TTAGTCCGTCCCACGTTGGCACAAAATGTGCCTGTAGAGGACCGTCCCCATATGGAGGTTTTGAATAATGATGTTTTACATGCCAGCAAAGGTGTATGAGGAAAAGAATGCCGTTTTGAACCACGCGGGTGAAATAAAGGGTGTTGGTACAAAGGCGTTAATAGTAACAGGAAAAAACTCCGCAAAGGCTTGCGGAGCTCTTTCTGATATTACGAAAGCACTTTCAGATACACCCTTTGTAGTCTTTGATGAGATTGAAGAAAATCCATCAATTGAAACTGTTATGAAAGCGCGTGAAATAGGTGTTTCTGAAAATGTTGACTTTGTTATTGGCATAGGTGGGGGATCACCTATGGATGCGGCAAAGGCAATTGCTTTGATGATTTGTAATGGGGAGAGGGATGAATCGCTCCTGTATGATAAGAGTGCAGAGACAAAAGCACTTCCAGTCGTTGCGGTGCCTACTACTTGCGGAACAGGTTCGGAGGTTACAGGGGCTTCGGTTCTGACCATTCATGAAAAAAGAACGAAGGCGGGCATTCCACATAAGATTTTCCCAGTCCTTTCACTGGTCGATGCAAAATACCTTCGCTCTGCATCTTTGGACATAATAAAAAATACATCCGTTGATGCACTTGCTCACCTTGTTGAGAGTGTTATTAATTCGCATGCATCGCCCTTCAGCCTTATGTGTGCTGAGAACGGCCTTGCAATGTGGTCTAGGGTGAAGGAACCACTTATAACTGGAAACATTACGGATGCGGATTACGACTTTTTGATGCATTCGTCTGTTCTTGCGGGTATGGCAATTGCGCACGCGGGCACATCTATTCCACACGGACTCAGTTATGCTGTAACATACGAATTGGGAGTGCCACACGGTAGAGCATGTGGAATTTTCCTTGCAAACTACCTCAAAGCGGCAAGGGCGAATGGACTTGAAAACGAAGTGGATGTTGTGTTAGCACTCCTTGGATTTTCCTCAGAAGATCATCTTTCAGAATTTATGGACATGCTTTTTGGCAAAACTGAAATTTCAAAAGAAATACTTGAAAATGCCGCTTTGAAGCTTTCTGAAAATAAGGCAAAGCTGGCATATTCACCTTTCGCGGTGAATTATGAGATGCTTTGTGAAATTGCTGGGGTTGGGGACGGTTCTGTTTAAGTGCATTTTTGCACGATTTAGGGACAGACCTCAAAGCAACGTAAAAGTTCAAAAAATGCTTATATAACAAGAAAAACTCCTCTCAATATGTGAGAGGAGTTTCTTATTGTTTGAAGCAATTTTTGCATTAAAAATTTGCAATGAGGTCTGTCCCCAAATAATGCATTTATGCTTGAAAACAGAACCGTCCCCAAAAGGCCCAAAGGGCCGAACTCGGACGGAGTGGACTGACGTTAGTCCGTCCTACGTTGGCACAAAAATGTGCCTATAGAGAACCGTCCCCAAATGGGCTTGAGCGTCTCTCTTGTTGCACAATATTTGTCAACAAGGCAGACGAGCCAAGCTTCTTTGTATTTTGGAGGAGTAGGGGTAAGGGGCCACATGTGGCGTCTGATTATGTTCTCCTCCAAAGCGGAGAGCTCGGTGAGCTCACTTGCGTTCTTTGCAGCAAAGCCTGGATGACGGTAGCCGTGGAGACGGTGGCTGTTGTCGTCACTGTTGTGCCAGTCATAGTAGACAAGGTCGTGGAGCATTGCTGCTCTTGCAACTGAGCGGTAGTTCCAGTCGAGCCTTTTTGCAATTAAATAGCTTATGAATGCAACGCTTGTTACGTGCTGCAAAGGTGGTTACATCGCTGTGTTGAATTGTTGTTTTCATGAAGTGAACCTCTTCTTTTTCAAGAAGGGGTTTTATTATTTCAAAAAATTCTTTGTCGTCCTGTTCGTTCAGGTTGAAGGACTTTTTGTATATGCGATTCATTTTGTTTCTCATATTTGTTTCCCTGTCAGTTGTTCGTTTTTTGTTATTATACTCCAAATTCTTGATATTGATAGTTACAAATTTTTAAAATATTTTTTCTTGATAGAGTATGTAAAAGAGAGTATAATGTTTCCAAATTGTCTATGGCGACTTTTGTCGCTTTCGGGTGCGTAGCACCATATCGGGGGTATACACATGCTTGGCAGATTTGTCAGAGTGAAGGTAACAACTCCGATTTTTTCGACAGATGGAAATGGCATAACCTACAATCTGAATTTCGGGGAAATTGATTTCGTTACCTCACAAAAAAGAGAAAAACTTAAAGCGTTCGTATTGGGCATTAATCACCCAGTAAAAACATTTGATGGACGCATTCTTGCTTCATTTGAGAAAAATGGTGAAAAGTACTACGTAGTTTCACCAAAGAGCAAAAAGTACATTGTAAACGATGTTATTGAAGGTCTGGAATTTTTCGGACCAAAAAACATACAATGTCTATATGAGCGTTCTTGTGGCGCCATTGTATTTAGAAAAATCAATGACGACTACCGCTATCTTGTAATCAAGAATAAGCGCAGTGCACACTGGAGCTTCCCTAAGGGTCACGTTGAAATGGGTGAAACCGACGAAGAAACAGCAATGCGTGAGGTTCTTGAGGAAACAGGTATTCACATTTCAATAATTCCAGGATTCAAAACAACCTCTGAATACATGATTCAGGGCAAGGTTGAAAAGACAGTGCACATATATGTTGCAAGCACAACAGATACTAACACTGTAATTCAGGAAGCAGAAATTGAAGACTATTCATGGCTTGCATTCGACAATGCTCAGAAGCGTCTTAAGTTTGAAAACGACAAGAAGATTCTTACAGATGCAAGAGCATTCCTTCTTGAGAATAACTATATAAACTAAAGGTGGAATCCGAATGACAGAAACATTGGCAAATTCCCTTGTTGAATTTTTCACCGGTGCTTTTTCTGATGGCTTCGCTTACAAAAACGAGCTTATCGTTTTCCTTATATCACTTCTTCCAGTTTTGGAACTTCGCGGTGGACTTATTGCAGCAAGTCTTCTTGGTGTGAAGTTTGTTCCAGCAATGATCATCTGCTACATTGGAAACCTTATTCCCATCCCATTTATTCTTCTTTTCATAAAGAAAATTTTTGCCTTTATGAAAAAGCACGGAATTTTGGTTGGCCTTGTTGAAAAGCTTGAAAACAGGGGCAAGGAAAAGGGTGAAGAGGTAAAAAATAGCAAGTGGGAAAAGTGGGGGCTTCTTGCTTTCGTTGCAATTCCACTTCCTGGCACAGGTGGTTGGACTGGAGCACTTGTAGCATCACTTCTTAACATGAAGATAAAGGACTCATTCCCAGTCATTGCAATTGGAGTTGCTATTGCAGGAATTATTATGGCAATCCTTTCATATGGACTTTTAGGATTATTTATTTAACTTATTTAAGCCACACATATTGTGTGGCTTTTTTATTTGGACACTTTGGATTTATTGTCCACATATTAATGCCAATTCCTATGATATAATTTCCTTACTACAATACGGAAAAATTATGGGAGGAATTTGTAATGTACGACTTTTTACAAAACAAAACAGTTCAGTTTATCTCTTGTTTTTCTAGCCTTGCAATGTGGCTTGGTAGTTTCATAATTGCAGCTGTTAAGAAGAACACAATCTGCATTTGGCTCATGGTTGGTGCTCATACAACACAGAACATCATCATTGGAGTTAAAACTGGTAAGCGTGCAGGACTTGATACTTTGACATCTATTTCAAAGTGCTACTGCTACGGCTTTGCTTGGTGGTTACCACTTCTTCTTAAGCTTAATAAAGAGGGTAAATAAAACAGAAAGGGACGGTGTGAACCGTCCCTTTTTTTATGTTTTATTTTTCAAGCTGGCAGAGAAGACGAGCGTGATTTTTGTAGATGTCTCTCATGTAAGCCGTGTTTGTAGGAAGAAGGAATCCACCAATAATACCGAGGTGGTCTTCGTGGAATGTATCGTATACATACCACATACCTTTCTTTGGCTCGCCCTTGAGGTCATGTAAATCCATGTGAGGTTCATTGAATGGTGCTGTTTCTGAAATTGTTGGAACAACACCATCGTTTGCAAGCCAGTGTTCGTCTATTGGATAGTCATCTACAGTGTTCTTTGGATAGTTACCAATTGAACGAGAGAATGGCCAGAAGAGTGGGCACATTGTGAGCTGTGGAGTTTGACGTGGCTTTAGAGAGAAGAATTTCTGACTTGTTTTGCAGCAAGGCCATGAGAAGTAGTAAACATTTGGAAGACATTTGATTGTCTCGTTTACTTCCTTTGCACCCTGCATTGTAAGGTCATACCAAACGTTGTCGTGGCTGTCTTTTACTCTCTTCTGATTTGTTCTGCTGAAAGGCTTACTTGTAACTTTGCCATTTTCAAAGCCACAGAGATCCCACTGCTCCATGTGGCTTTCATAAAACCAGCCAAGTGGGTTGTTACCACTGATGTTGGCAAGCATATATGTAACGTCTTCAAGCTTATCCATGATATCCTTTGCAGAGTAGAGAAGAGTGGTTCCTTCGTGAACAGAAGCAACTGCTGTAATGGAGAAAATCCAATCTTCTTTGCCGCCTTTGAAAAGGTCTGAAAGTTCATTTTCTGGAGTTGCAGCTTTTTCTGCCTCTGAACCATATGCCATAAGAGTGGCAAAGAGTCTGATTGTAGCACCGCCGAATGAGTGACCCCAAAGGTTAACTTTTTTGTCTGAGCCGAATCCCTCAAAAAGAGGTTTCTTATAGGTGCGGCCGAAACGTTTGTGTCCGTATTTTTTAGCATGCGCTTCGCCATAGTCTACTGTTCCGCCGATAAGTTGAGCGTAGAGCTCACATGCTCTGTCCCATGCACTTGAGTATTTACCAACTGAAGGACAGTAAACTTCAAAACCTAGGTCTTCAAGATACTGTTTAGTGCTTCCTGAAAGCATACCCCAATATGGAGCAATACGATCCATAAGTTCATCTTCACCGAAGCCGAGCATTCCGTGAACTAAGACCATAGGGTAGTTTGTTTTCATTTCCATGTTTAGGTCTCCTTTTACATTTGAATTTTTTACGTGGATATTATATAAACTTTGAACGGGTATTTCTATTTGCAAAAATATAGAAATAAACATAAGAAAACTGTTATATTCGTTGCGAGTTTACACAAGTGTATAACTGTATACAGATGTCTAATTGTTCAGTTAACAAGTGAGTCTTAATTCGTGTTTTCTTAAAAATATGCCACGGGAGTGTGCCGCAGGAGAACCGTCCCCATTGACTCATGCGGAGAAATCGTTTATAATTGTCATATCTACATAAGAAGGGGAATTTTTGTGGACGAACGCGGAAAACTTGATTTTACTAATTTAGATAACATTCAGGATAACGAAGAACTGCTTAAAATGAAGAAGCAATGGGAAACATTTGCGTCAATGGAGCAGGAAGAAAGAGACAAATATCTTCGTGAGCTTGAAATTCAGTTTAGCCTTAATGAAATTGTATCGGGTGAAAATAAGTTAGTTGACGAAGCTAGTGCTAGCTTTTTCTCAGATGAAAAAATTCGCGAGGCAGTTGCTAAACTTAGGGGAAAATAATAAAATAAATGTGGCGCTGACCTTGTGGTTTGGCGCCTTTTATTTTTGTTGAATTATACGGCCTATTTGTGATAGAATAGAGCCGTTGTTTTTTATTTTAAATTAATTATAAATTATAAAGGAGGAGAAAACGGTGGAAAAAGGAAAGTATTATATTACCACTGCCATTGCTTACACATCTCGTAAGCCTCACATAGGTAACACCTATGAAATCGTTATGACTGACGCTCTTGCGAGGTACAAACGAATGCAGGGCTACGACGTTTTCTTCCTTACAGGAACTGACGAGCACGGACAGAAAATTGAGGAGTATGCAAAGGCTGCAAACGTGACTCCAAAGGAGTACGTTGACAAGGTAGCTGGAGAAATCCGTGGAATTTGCGACCTTCTCAATACAACATATGATAAATTCATTCGTACAACAGATGACTATCATGAAAAGGTAGTTCAGAAAATCTTCAAGAAGCTCTATGACCAGGGTGATATCTATAAGTCTGAGTATGAAGGTCTCTACTGTACTCCATGTGAGTCATTCTGGACAGAGTCACAGCTTGTTGACGGCAAGTGCCCAGACTGTGGAAGAGAAGTAAAGCCTACAAAGGAAGAAGCATACTTCCTTAAGCTTTCAAAATATCAGAAGAGACTTGAGGAGTTCATTGAAAGCAATGAAAACTTCATTTTCCCTGAGCAGAGAAAGAAGGAAATGCTTAATAACTTTATTAAGCCAGGTCTTCAAGACCTCTGCGTTTCACGTACTTCATTTAAGTGGGGTATTCCAGTAACATTTGACGACAAGCACGTAGTTTATGTTTGGATAGATGCTCTTTCAAACTATATTACTGCAATTGGATATGATCCAGACGGATCATCTGATCAGTACAAGAAGTACTGGCCTGCTGATGTTCACATTATTGGTAAGGACATTGTACGTTTCCATACAATCTACTGGCCAATCATGCTCATGGCACTTGGTGAGCCACTTCCAAAGCAGGTATTCGGACATCCTTGGCTTCTCTTTGGAACAGACAAGATGTCTAAGTCTCGTGGTAACGTAATTTATGCTGACGACCTTGTTGAACTCTTTGGCGTAGATGCAGTTCGTTACTACCTTCTTTCAGAAATGCCATACACATCTGACGGTTCTATCACTTATGAAACAATGATTGAACGCTACAACTCAGATCTTGCAAATACAATTGGTAACCTTGTTAACAGAACAATTGCAATGACTAACAAGTACTTTGACGGTGAAATTCAGAAGCCTGTAGCTGGCACTGCAGACGACCAGGCTCTTGATGCAGACCTCCAGAAGACATGTCTTGAAGCTGTTACAAAGGTTGAAACTCTCATTGCTGAGTACAGAATGGCGGACGCTCTTGATACAATTCTTGGTATTGCAAAGCGTGCAAACAAGTATATTGATGAGACTGCACCTTGGGCTTTGGCAAAGGATGAATTGCAGAAGGAAAGACTTGGAACAGTTCTTTACAACCTTCTTGAGGCAATCCGTTTCCTTGCAGTTATGCTCAAGCCATTCACACCTGACACTTCAGATGCAATTTTTGCTCAGACAAACATGAATGGTAACGACTACGACCTTCTAGAGAAGTTCGGTGTTCTTGAAGCAGGCATTAAGGTTGGAGAGGCAAAGCCACTCTTCCAGCGTGTTGACAAGGACGAAATGATGAAGACAGTTGAAGAACGCCAGAAGGCTGCAGCAGAAGCTGAAGTTGCAAACAACAAGAAGGCACTCGGCGGTGTAGAAGGCGTTGCTCAAATTGGCATTGAGGACTTTGCAAAGGTTGAACTTCGCGTTGCTGAAGTAAAGGCGTGCGAGCCTGTACCAAAGGCAAAGAAGCTTCTAAGGCTTACACTTGACGACGGCGAAGGCGAGCGCACTGTTGCATCTGGTATTGCAAAGTATTACAAGCCAGAGGAGCTCGTTGGCAGAAAGGTTATCCTTGTTGCAAACTTGAAGCCAGCAACACTCTGTGGCGTTGAAAGCTGCGGAATGATTTTAGCTGCAGACTGTGCAGAGGATGACGTTAAAGTAATTTTCGTAGACGATTTAACTACAGGAGCAAAGATCAGATAATGGAAAACATGTACCAGAACATTTTTGATACACATGCACATTATGATGATGAAGCTTTTATGGAGGACCAGGATACTGTCCTCTCAGGACTAAAAGACAAAGGCGTCACAGGTGTTGTCACCTGTGGCGTTGACCTTTTATCATCAGCAAACGTGCTCAAGCTTACAAAGAAATATGACATTCTTTATGGTGCACTAGGCTACCATCCTGAAAAGGCAGACGAGGAGAGAAAGGGCGACCTTGAACTCATAGGCGAACTTCTTGAAAGTGAAGAAAAAGCTGTAGCCGTTGGTGAAATTGGTCTTGATTACTACTATGAAGATGGTGCCCCAAAGGAAACTCAAATAGATCTTTTCCAAAGACAGATTGCCCTTGGAAATGATCTTGACATTCCTGTCATTGTTCACGACAGAGAAGCTCACGAGGACACCATGAAAATTCTAAAAGATATGAAGCCAAAGGGCGTTGTCCACTGCTTCTCTGGTTCATATGAAATGGCAAAGGAAATTATAAAACTTGGAATGTATATTGGCGTTGGTGGCGTCGTAACGTTCAAGAACGCAAGAAAAACGGTGGAAGTTGTGGAACAAATGCCACTTGAGTTTTTAGTTCTTGAAACAGATGCACCATATCTTGCGCCAACGCCTTTCAGAGGCAAACGTAATGACTCGTCATATATTGCATATGTGGCAGAGAGAATTGCTGAAATAAGGGGCATGGATCCACAGGAAATCTTGAATATTACTGCGGAGAATGCAAAAAGACTATATAACCTTTAAGGGGGTGTCTGAGTGGCAATTGTAGGAATAGATTTAGGTACAACAAACTCTTTGGTTTGTGTTTATAAAGATGGAAAACCAACTCTTATACCAAACTCACTTGGAGAGTATTTAACTCCTTCATGCGTGGGTCTTGATGAAGATGGTGAAAACATAATAGTCGGCCAAATTGCAAAGGACAGACTTATTTCGCATCCAGAGCTTACAGTGGCTAGCTTTAAGCGATTCATGGGTACTGACACCACATTGATGCTCGGTACAAAGGAATTTACAGCGCCGGAGCTTTCAAGCTTCGTTATTCGACAGCTGAAAGAGGATGCGGAGGCGTTCCTTGGCGAGGAGGTAACGGAGGCCGTTATTTCTGTGCCTGCATACTTTGATGACAACGGCAGAAATGCCACAAAACTTGCAGGTCAGCTGTCAGGCCTCACCGTTGAAAGAATTATCAACGAGCCATCAGCAGCGGCGCTTGCGTATAGGGAAGACGCCGAGGAGGACGCAACCTTCTTAGTTGTTGACCTTGGCGGCGGAACACTTGACGTGTCAGTCGTTGACGCCTTTGACAACATCATTGAAATTGTCTCAGTTTCAGGTGACAACCACCTCGGCGGTGACGACTTTAATATTGCCATTGCAGACTACTTCTGCAAGGAGAATGGTCTCCTTGTAGAGGAACTTTCAAATGAAGCAAAGGCAATCATTTTAAAGCAGGCTGAAATGTGCAAAATTGCACTTAACAGTACTGAGCCTGTCCTTATGTATGCAAACATTGAGGGCAAGGAATGCACGGCAGCTCTTACAAATAAAAAGCTTGTAGAAGTGTCTGCATCGCTCTTTAGAAGAATAGAAGTTCCAATTGAAAGAGCACTTCGCGACTCAAACCTTACTGTAAATGACATTGACTATGTTGTTATGGTTGGTGGATCATCCAAGATGGTATCTGTACAGAAGTACATTGAGCGACTTGTTGGAGTTGAAATGAAATCTGACATTGACCCTGACAAGGTTGTTGGAATTGGAGCGGGTGTTGTAGCTGGCATTAAGGCTCGTAACGAGGAAATAAAGGATACAATCCTTACAGATATTTGCCCATTCACACTTGGCACAAACATAATAAACAGGGCAAAGACTGAGGACCCACTTTTCTCTCCAATTATTGAGAGAAATACAACCCTCCCAGCAAGTAAAATGGGAACATACTACACAGTATCTGACAACCAGGCAAAAATGGTATTCCAGATTTACCAGGGTGAAAACATGTATTGCAGAGACAACCTCTTCCTTGGTGAAATTGAAATAAATGTTCCAAAGAATAAGGCGGGTGAAGAGTGCTGCGATGTACGCTTCTCCTACGACATAAACGGTATTCTTGAAGTAGACGTAAAGTGCGTTTCAACAGGAGAAACAAAGAGCACACTCATCCTTAACAAGAATATAAAGCTTACAGAAGAGGAGATTGCTTCAAAGAGAGAAGCACTTTCAAAGCTTAAAATTCTTCCAAGAGATGAGGAAGTCAACAAAGCAGTTCTTGCAAGAGCAGAACGTCTCTACACAGAGGTGTATGCAGAAACAAGAGACATTGTTGGTGCAAACATCAGCCGTTTCCTTGAAATTCTTGGAAGTCAGAATGACAAGAGAATTAGACGTGCAAGAAAGGAATTTTCAGAATTCCTTGACATAATAGAAAACAGAGAAGATTCATTTGATGTATTCATGCGTGACTTTGATTTTTCAGATGAAGACGAAGAGGACGATTATTAATGGACTACTGGAAAATACTCGGGATTCAGAGAACAACTGACCAAAGAGCAATAAAAAAAGCATATGCGAAGAAGTCTCGACTTGTACATCCTGAGGAACATCCAGAGGAGTTTAGAGAGCTTCACGATGCATACGAATTTGCTTTAAACTATGCTAAAAATAATGCATCGCGCTTTGAACCAACTCGAAGTGTTCAGGAGACTCAGGACGTAGA
>DCGS01000062.1:0-451 GCA_002314645.1 Ruminococcaceae bacterium UBA1772 | reverse complement strand
CAATACCTCCAAAGAAGGAAAACATCTTTGAGGCTCTTCAGAATGAAGAGGAGCGGGTAGAAGAACCTGAGCCTGTAGAGGAGCCTTCTGAGGATGAAAACAAAGTCGACATTGACTTTGATGAAATCCTTGAACAGGATGCCATAAACTATTTTGAGGATGTTATGGCACTGACGCAAAAATCGCTGGATGAACTTGAAAAACTCTACAAGGGAAACGTTAAAAAGTTTAAGGCTTGGGACGAGGTTTGTAAGAGCGATTATTTCTGTGAGGCAGGCCTTCATCCGTACTTTATTGACTGTATTACAAGGTTTGTAAAGGATAGACCTGACCTTCCAAAGAATGCGTACAAGGCACTCTATGACATATACAAATTTGACGAACTGAAAACAAGAGAGGACAAGGGCTACCTGTCCGAACTATACAGCCTTTTTGAAGAGAGAAAGCACCT
>DCGS01000051.1:5286-5460 GCA_002314645.1 Ruminococcaceae bacterium UBA1772 | reverse complement strand
TGATAACCTGCTCACGGCTTGTAATGTTGAATGCTACTGCTGTCTCTGAGTTAAGACCAAGCTCCTTGTAGTTTTCTACCTTTGCCTTTGAAGCGTTGTATACAATGAAGTCTGGCTCAAAGTTCTCAAACTCTTCAGCTGTTGGAACAATGAACATATTCTTAATGAAGTGAG
>DCGS01000051.1:942-5110 GCA_002314645.1 Ruminococcaceae bacterium UBA1772 | reverse complement strand
TTCTTGTATTCGTCAGATGTCCACCAAACAGTGTTCTTTGAGTTTTCATCCATAACAATGTATTTATCTTTAGGTGAACGACCAGTGAAAATACCAGTCATTACGTTAACAGCACCAAGCTCTGTTTCCTGACCAACCTCATAGCCTTCAAGAGTTGACTTTGTTTCTTCAACATACAAATCCTCATAAGAAGGGTTGTATACAACTTCAGTTGCTTCTGAAATTCCGTATTTTGCAAGATCAATGTTTGCCATTTTTTTACCTCATTTCATTTATGGATTTAACAAATGTTTTATTATTAACAGACTTTGTTAATTTATTAACTTTGTTAAAATTTTAACTTTTCCTTAATAAGTATATATAAATATTTAATTTTTGTAAAGAATATTTGTAAGAATTTACGATTAATATATAATCAGTTAATCATTATTTTACAAATGATAACGACTTTTAGTATAGACTCTTTGATAACGAAAAATAAGAGGAACAAGATTATGACAGATAATTACGTTATACTTTCGGATATGTCTGCTGACTTAGATCCAGCATTTGCAAAACATAATGACATTCACTTTATTCCTATGACTTATATAATAGGGGATAAAGAAAAAGTGTGCGAGGGCTTAGAGGACGAAAAGACGCTTAAAAAGTTCTATGATGCACAAAGACACGGCAAACAGACTAAAACAAGTCAAATTTCTCCACAAAACTATATAGATGCTTTTGAACCATATCTTGAAAAAGGTCAGTCAATTCTTTACATTTCTCTTTCCGGTGGACTTTCTGGAACATATAATTCATCGCTCATTGCCGCTGACGACTTGTCAGATGAATATGACGAAAAAATTGTATGTGTAGATAGCCTTGGTGGTACTGTAGGAATGGGTCTTCTTATTGAAGAGGCAGTGAAAAACAAAAAGGCAAATATGTCTATTACAGAAAACGCTAAAGATCTTGAAAGCAGGAAGAAATTCATTCAGCATTGGTTCATGGTAGACGACCTTATGTTTTTAAAACGTGGTGGAAGAATATCAGGCGCAAGTGCTGTTTTCGGCACGGCTTTAGGTATTAAACCTATTTTAAATATTGATGCTGAAGGAAAGCTAGTCAACATTGGAAAAAAACGTGGAACAAAGCTTGCTATGGCTGAGCTTGTTGAAAAATATAAGGCGTCGTCAACTATGGAAGATGGCGAACGTGTTTATGTTGTTCATGCGGATAACAAGAAGAACGCAGAGAGTCTCAAAAAGTCTGTATTGGAAGTAAATCCAAAGGCTAATGTTTCGTTGGTTATTCTCAGCCCAGTTATAGGTTCTCATACAGGACCAGACATGCTTGCCATTGCTCATTTAGGTAATACAGAGTTTGAGCGCAAGTAAAAAGATGTTGACTTTTAATTTTCTAAGTTTTATAATTGTCGCATACTAAAAAACCAATGAACAAGAGTAGTAGTTACAAACTATCGTTCTTTAAGAGAGCCACAGGTGGTGGAATTGTGGTGGACGACTTGTAATGAATGGACTTGGGAGGGCGGCCGAAAAGCGAAAGCTTAGTAGTAACCGACGGTAACCACAATCGTTAACAAGTGGAGTGTATGATAGTACACATAAAGAGGGCGTAGCCAAACTGAGTGGTACCGCGGAATTGTAATTTCGTCTCAGAATCCTATTTAGGGTTCTGAGACTTTTTTTATTTTTTCGGGGGCTGGTTTAGCCGTCCAAAAGTAACGGGAATAATTAAATTATCATATATTATTCAAAGGAGTTTTAATTATGAAAAAGATTTTAAGCATTGTACTTGCACTTACTTTCTTACTTAGTTTTGCTGCATGTGCAAAGGACGCAGAAAAAGAAATACCTGTAATTGGTATTTCACAGTACGGTGAACACTCATCTCTTGACAACTGCCGCGATGGATTCCTTCAGGGTCTCAAGAAGGCTGGTCTTGAAGAGGGTAAAGATTTCACAGTAGATTATCAGAATGCAAACTTTGATGATGCAACAGCAACACAGATTGGTCAGAACTTCTCTTCAAAGAACTATGCTCTTATGTGTGCAATTGCAACTCCATCTGCAACAGCATGTTTCGCTGCAGCTGAGGACAAGGACATCCCAGTTGTATTCACAGCAATTACAGACCCTGTAGCTGCAAAGCTTGACAAGGGTAACATTACTGGTACATCAGATAAGCTTCCAGTTGAGGCTCAGCTCCAGCTCATCAGAGCTCTCCAGCCAGACGCTAAAACAATTGGTATCATCTACACAACCTCAGAGCCAAACTCTGTATCAGCTATTGCTGAGTACAAGGAGAAGGCAGGAAGCTTTGGCTTCACAATTGAAGCAATTGGTATTACAGCTCAGGCTGAAGCAGTTCAGGCAGCTGATAAGCTTATTGCTCAGAAGGTAGATTGTCTTTCAAACCTTACAGATAACAACGTTGTAGGCGTTATTTCTGCTATTCTTGAAAAGACAGATGCTGCTGGTATTCCAATTTACGGTTCAGAAATTGAGCAGGTTAAGAAGGGCTGCGTAGCTTCTGCTGGTATTGACTACATTAAGCTTGGTATCCAGACAGGTGAAATGGCAGCTAAGATTCTCAAGGGTGAAGCAAAGGCTTCAGACATTCCTTATGAGACAATTTCTGAGTATGAAACATACGTAAACAATGATCAGCTTAAGAAGTTCAACATTACTCTTCCAGCTGACATTCAGGACAAGGCAATTGACGCTCTTGCTGCTGAATAAGAAATAATTATTGGTGAGGAATCAACGTGAACGAAGTTATAGAACTTATTGTAGCCACATTAATACAAGGCTTCATTTATGCCTTAATGTCCTACGGAGTTTACATTACATACAAAATACTTGATTTCCCTGATTTAACAGTTGATGGCTGCTTCCCTTTGGGAGCGGCTGTTACTGCTGTTTTAATAACTAACGGGGTTAATCCATTTTTAACAATTCCAATATCTATAGTTGTTGGTGCACTTGCGGGTCTCTGCACAGGTATTATTCACGTTAAGTTTAAAGTACGTGACCTCCTTGCAGGTATTATTACAATGACTGCATTGTTCTCTATAAATCTTCAAATTGCAGGATCAAATTTGAGCATTGGTAGGGACATGGATACTATATTCACAGCAGCTCCAACTATGGCCATTTTTGGAGGATTTTCACTTCTTTACAGAAAGCTTGTTGTTTCTCTTATTTTGGTAATTGTATTCAAAATTATTATTGACCTTTATTTCAAGTCAAAAAGTGGTATTTTACTCCGTGCTGTAGGTGACAACGCAACTCTTGTTACCTCTATGGCAAAGGATAAGGGAACAGTAAAAATACTTGGACTTGTAATTGCCAATGCACTTGTTGCATTGTCAGGTTGTATTGTTGCTCAGGAGCAACGTTCATTCTCTAGTACTATGGGTACTGGACAGGTTGTTTTTGCGCTTGCAACAGTAATTATTGGTGTTACTATTTTCAAGAGAATGAGCTTTGTTAAGGGTACAACTTGTGCCCTTGTTGGAAGTGTTATCTATAAGGCTTGTATTCAGTTGGCAATTACTATTGGTCTTCCGGCAAACCTTCTTAAATTCGTTACTGCAGTTTTGTTCCTCGTTATTCTCATCATTGGTAACAGGGGAAAAGAAGGGGGTGCTGCACGTGCTTGAACTCGTTGATATTTGTAAGACATATAACCCTGGTGAAATAACCGAGTTGTGCCTTTTTGACAAGTTTAATTTGACTGTTGATGATGGTCAGTTTGTATCTATTGTTGGTAGTAATGGATCAGGCAAAACTTCACTTCTTAACATTGTTTGCGGTAGCATTCCTGTTAATAGTGGAAAGGTTATCATTAATGGTAGGGATATAACAAACGTTCCTGAGTTTAAAAGATATAAAACAATAGGACGTGTATATCAAAACCCTGCTGTTGGAACATGCCCTTCAATGACAATTCTTGAAAATATGTCTATAGCTGATAACAAAGGTAAATCCTTTGGTCTTTCACGTGGTGTAAACAAGGAAAGAATTGATTTCTATCGTTCTCAGCTTGAAATACTAGGTTTAGGTCTTGAAGACAAGTTAAACGTACGTGTAGGTTCACTTTCTGGTGGCCAGCGTCAAGCTTTGTCACTCATTATGACAACTATGACACCACTTGATTTCCT
>DCGS01000051.1:0-874 GCA_002314645.1 Ruminococcaceae bacterium UBA1772 | reverse complement strand
ACTGGTAAGGTTGTAGAAGAAAAGAATCTTACTGCAATGATGGTAACTCATAATCTTCGCTATGCTGTTGAATATGGTGATAGAATCCTTATGATGGATAAGGGTACTGCTATCATAGATAAAGCTGGGGAAGATAAGAAAAATACTAGTGTTGACGACCTCTTAAAGGTGTTCAACGAGATTAGTATTGAGTGTGGAAATTAAAACGAAAATAACTCAAGAAAAGAACAACAAAGACTGAATTAGCGAACAACTAATTCAGTCTTTTTCTATATATTGTGGTTCATAATTTGTTCACTACTATGTATATTGTTTGTAAAATTTGCATAAATTAAGATATTGACTTTAGTAAGTATTGAACATATAATATGAATGTGCCTTTATATAATCATATAGAGGTATAAAAATATTTATATTATATTAATTTCAGGAGGATTTTCAGTATGGTCAAAGCTGGAAAGAGTAATGCAACATACAGACTGCATGACAGAATAATTGCTACTGTAGTTGTATTTGCATTGTTCATCTCAACATTTGCTGTTGTTGGACCAATTACTAAAGCTGGCGCTTTGTCAACAAATGACGCTGGTAAAATTTCGTTCGACGACGCAAACGTAAACTATGACTCAGACCTTAAAGACAATGGTGATGGAACATACACCCTTGACATAGGTCTTTGGTCAGATATCACTAAAGACGATGAGAGTAAGGAGTCTACAAAGTCAAGTGATGGATACTTTGAGGCACAGTTCTCAGGCGACTACCTTGTTGAACTTTGGGGCGGCGGCGTGAAGCGTCTCACGGGCGGCGTCTACAACGTCGTCAAGGCGGCGATGGACGCGGACCTTGCGATCTACGCCTGTCATCTGCCGCT
>DCGS01000032.1:18992-29860 GCA_002314645.1 Ruminococcaceae bacterium UBA1772 | reverse complement strand
TTTCTTTTCAATTTGTGGTTTTACAAAGCTTGAGAATGAATCTATTATATTAAGATTTTCATCAAGCTTTACGGCACCAAATTCAATTACTTCATTAACAAAGGCAGAGAGTCTGCCAGAATACGCAGTATTCCATTCAAGGTCTAAAATTACATACTGCATTATTTCACCTCATTTACCGTTTTTCAACGTCCTCCAGCGATTCACCGCCGAAATCATCACCAGTTTTGTTGGCGTCATAAATAACTATGTCGTCTCCACCAATTGATAACTGTGACGTTATTTTCTTTATACCATCATTTACATCCAAGAAGAAATTTCTAAGTGGAAATGTATCTGAATAATGATTTTCAAAATCTTTTATAAATGTTCCATTAAATACTGTTGATATAGATGGAGTTGGAAACTCTTGAAGAGTTCTGTTCTCTCTTTCTGAAACAGTTTTCTCAGGAGCAAAAATACTAATAATTAAAAATATAGAAATGATTACAAAAAATATAAAAAATATAACCATTGCAAAAGTATTACTATGAATATAACTTTTCTTAAGTCTATGCATTATTCTTTTACTCCTTTCTAAAATCTAAAGTATAAAAATGGATTGAATGTTGAACCAACCATTGCAGCAGTATCTATGAATAACATAAATAATGTTAACAGAACTAATGATACGTCACCAATAGTTTCTGTTGTGTTTGATTTAGATTTAAATTCAACAAATTTCTTCTTTATTACCTTAGATATAGGAGTTACTGCAAGAATTGCAATTATAAAGAAAATTATATGGTTTAGGAACACAGCTCTGTCAGTGACGCCTATAAATGAATTAGCGCCAAATCCAAATAGTACTGGGAAGAAGGCACGAAGTCTATCCATATCTTCAAAATAGAAGAATACCCAGCCAATTATTACAAGGAACATTGTGTAGAAATGTCCAACAAAGCTTGGAAGATTTTCAATTATTCTACCAAGGAACAATCTTTCAAGACATACGAGTACATAATAGTAAAGTCCCCAAAGAATGAAGTTCCAAGCAGATCCATGCCAAAAGCCGGTAAGAACCCAAACAATTAAAAGGTTTAATACGTGATGCTTTCTATTTCCTCCAAGTGGAATATATAAGTATTCTCTAAAGAATGTTGTAAGCGAAATATGCCATCTTTTCCAAAAGTCGCTAATAGTTGTTGCAATATATGGATAATTAAAGTTCTCTGGATAAGTAAATCCAAATATTTTACCAAGACCAATTGCCATATCTGAATAAGCTGAGAAATCAAAGTAAATTTGAAGTGTATAAGAAATAATTCCAATCCATGCACCTAAGAATGACAATGTTTCAAGGTCACCATCAAGGAACTTAGTAGCCATTTCACCTGCAATGTTTGCAAGAATAATTTTCTTAGCAAGACCAACTAAAAATCTAATTACACCCTCGCCTACAGCCTTTGGATGATATTTTCTGTTATTTAACTGTTCTTCAATATCCGAATACTTAACAATAGGTCCCGCAATAAGCTGAGGGAACATTGAAACATAAAGAAGAAGTGTTGCAAATGATTTTTGAACAGGCACTTTTTCCTTATAAACATCCACAATATATGTAATTGTCTGGAATGTATAGAATGAAATTCCTATTGGAAGAGTAAGCTCAAGAAGCTTTGGTGTAAGGCCAAAAATATTAGCAAAGTTAAACGCAAAGAAATCAAAATACTTAAAAATAAAGAGGAAGCTAAGCGATGTAGCTACTGAAACACCAAGTGCAACTTTTGCTTTTGTTGTTCCCCTATTTTCATCTATGATTTTAGCGCCAATAAATTCAACAAGTGTACTTATAACCATGAGGATAATCCATTTTGGTTCACCCCATGCATAGAATATAAGTGACATAACAAGAAGAATAATATTACGTTGCTTTATGTCCCTTGCAATAAAGAAATATAGAAGGAAACATATAGGTAAAAATATGTAAACGAATGCTAGACTTGAAAAGACCAACTTTTTCGCGCTCCTTTGTTTATTATACCGTTATATTATCTATGATTTTTTCTAGAGTTTTTTCTCCAATACCAGGAACGTTAGTAATAGACTTCACCGTTGGAAAAGGCCCGTTACTTTCTCTAAATTCAACAATTGAATGGGCCTTTGTTTTACCAATGCCAGGTAGCTTTTGTAATTCTTCTTCAGTAGCAGTATTAATGTTAATTAAATTACTGTTACTCTGTGTGTTTTGTGAAGTGGTTTCAGTAGTCTGAACTTCTGTTGAAGTAACTATATATTTGGTCGTTTCTATGGTAGTTGAAACAACTTCATTTTTTTCTGATTTCACTTCAAAAACGTTAAAAAATAAAACCCCAGAAATTAAAATAAAAGCAAACGCCAAAAGCACAGATTCTTCCTTAAAAATAAGGATCATCTCCTCTGTTTCTTTTGTGCGAAATCATTGTATCATAACGATGTTAATCATGCACGAAAAAATTTTGAAATTTAATAACTTTTTTCTATTTTAATTTTTATATCCTCTATTATTCTTTTTTCCAGTCTTGAAATGTAGCTTTGAGAAATGCCAAGCTCATCTGCTACTTCCTTTTGCGTATGCTCTTTTACACCCTTTAACCCGTATCTCATACACATAATTGTTTTATCTCTTTCTGGAAGATTATCTACAATATTATTAATAATGTTCTTTTCATCTTCATTCTCAATTTCCACTACAACAATATTTGGGTCGCTACCCATAATGTCAGATAACAAAAGTTCATTCCCATCATAATCTATATTTAATGGTTCTTCTAAAGATACTTCAAGCTTTTGATTGCTAGTTTTACGTAAGTACATTAATATTTCATTTTCAATACATCTAGACGCGTATGTAGCTAGCTTAATCTTTTTATCTGGTTTAAACGTGTTAATTGCTTTTATTAGCCCTATACTACCAATGGATATTAAATCTTCTAAATTAATACCTGTGGATTCAAACTTCTTTGCAATATATACGACAAGTCTTAGATTGTGTGTTATTAACTCTTCCTTTGCCTTTTTATCTCCATTTAAACAAAGAAGTACATACTCTTCTTCTACTTGTGGATTTAAAGGCGGTGGAAGAAGTTCTGGACCATTAATATAATGAATTTCATTAGAAAACAGTTTGAGTAATAATAGCTTTATTTTTAAATAGACAGATTTTACTGGCATCTATTTTACCTCCTTTGCAATGTTTATAAGATCAGGGTTAATTATTGCTTCATAAGAGCCGCTTGTTAGTTGACCTTCGCGTATGGCTGCATAGCATTTATCAACTTTAAATGTTTTCTTATTCATAGAAATTAATAAAGAATCATATCTAAATGATTTTAATACCCCGTCACCAGATACATCTGAGTATGGAATAAGCCTATATTTTTCTTCAGGAATTTCATCAATACAACCAATTAGCTTCTCCGCAATATTTTGATTAATAATAATTACTGGTGAACCAGAGAAATATTCCTTAAGTGAGTTTCCTGTGTCTAGAAGCGCTTTAAAGCCTTCTTTCTTTTCACCAAAGACAATTGACACATCGTACAGATCATTCGTATTTGTGGGCTTTACAGTCAATTTTACGGTTATTTTAAGTAATATGTATGTAAATGTTGTAATTGCAATAATAAAAGACGTAGATATATCAAAATACAATGAGTTATTGTTGTAATAAATGAGTTTTGAGTTAAATAGATTTGAAATAAGAAATACAGCACCACCAAAAAGAAGATTTACTAGCAAATAATAGGAATAAGTTACAAAAAAAGAGCTCTTACAATGAATTGGAAAAGATATTAGAACAATTCCAGCCATTGCAAGAGCTTTTAAAGTTATGCTAATTGCATCATTCATTTCTGGCAGGAATATCATAAGAGATAATAGTCCAGCAACAAGTCCACCAAGTAGAAGCCGCCACTTAATTATCCTTACATGACTTAAAATGCCAGTAATAATAAGAATGTATATATCAATTGTAGCATTAACAATTATTAAGTTGTCTATGTATATAGTCTGTTGCATTTATCTCACCCAAGAAAATATTACTTAAGTGAGAAAGATAAAAATGTCAAAAAACTAAGATTATATACAATAAATATTTGTTTCCCAATCAGGAATATAAGGATGATGTCTTAGATATATCTTATATTCTGGATTTAGCTTATTTATTAATATTGGAAGTGTAAATAAATCTGCGGTTTTATGATATGCAGAAACAGCAAGCTTTGGTCTAAATTTTACAAGAGTATTTTTAAGACCAACAAGTGTTTCAGCCTCTGCTCCCTCAACATCCATTTTAATGTAAGTTGGATTTAAAGCATATTCATTTACTAAGGAATCAATATCTGTAGCAAAAATAACACTTTCTATATCCTCCAATAGAAGAGATGAATTTCTTCCACCACTCTTTGGGAAAGATAGTACCTTTTGTTCAGACCATGAGGCCTTGTTTTCAATTATTATGTTTTCTTTTAATCCATTGCTTAAAGAAGAAACATATTGGCTTAGCTTGTTATAATTCTTTTCATCTGGTTCTAATGCAAGTATTTTTTCAAAATTATTATTAGTTTGATTTAAGAATTCTTCAATGGTGTCTCCTCTATAAGCTCCAAGGTCAATATATGTTTCATTGGAGTCAAAATTGATTATATTAGAGAAAACTTCATCTCTATCTGTCTGACAGTTAAATAGATAACTAATTTTTCCTGTAAGTCTATAATTTATACTATCTTCAAGAACTTTAACTGACATTTCATCAGCAAGAAGTTCTTTTACTGTATTTATTTCATTTTCATATTTTTCTAAAGTTTCCAAAGAAAAATAGTCATTTCCAAAAACAGGAACCGAAGGAGCTAATACTTCAAATTTACTTGGTATGTTTTTAATGAAATTCAGCATGTCATCTCTAAAGATTGCAAATGCTAAAATAATAATACCTTCTTCGTATTCACTGACAATATCTGAATATCTTTTTAAATTAAATCCATGAAATTCTTTTTGTTTAAAGAAGTCATCGCTAGAGAATATATCAGATACTTTTATTCCATAAATATCAAATACATCAAGTATTTTATCTGCTCCATTACCTATACCGTACATGAGAATTGGCTTATCAGTACACTTTAAGTAATTCCATATATCTGACATATTAGTCCCCCTAACTTTAAAAGTTAAACCCCGTGGAATTCCACGGGGTTTATTATGTAGTATAACTAAATTATTCAGCGTCAGCTGCTTCCTCTACAGGAGCTTCTTCTTCAGCTTCTTCCTTTGGCTCAATAAGAGCTCTAATTGAAAGGCTTACACGCTTCTTATCATAGTCAATTTCTGTAATCTTAGCCTTAACAACTTCACCAACTGAAAGAACATCCTGAGGCTTCTCAACGTGTCTGTCAGCAATCTGTGAAATGTGGATAAGACCATCAATACCTTCAATGATGTTTGCAAATGCACCAAATGCTGTCATACCAACAATTTTAGCATCTACAACGTCATCTACGTTGTATGTCTTAGCAAGGATTGCCCATGGGTTTTCCTCGTCCTTCTTGTAACCAAGAGAAATCTTGTTGTTCTCAAGAGCCTTGATGAATACTTCAACAGTGTCACCAATGTTAAGAACCTCTGATGGATGCTTAATACGCTTCCATGAAAGTTCACTGATGTGAATCATTCCGTCAACGCCGCCGATGTCAACGAATACACCGTAGTTTGTAATTGACTTAACAATACCTGTGTATACCTGACCAACTTCAGCTGTCTCCCAGAACTTCTCCTGAGCTTCTTTACGAGCATTACCAAGAACAGCCTTAATTGAACCAACTGCTCTCTTACGCTGCTTATTAACTTCAATAATCTTGAAGTTAACCTTTGTCTTAAGAAGATCCTCTACTGAATCATTTCTGCTTGCTGTTGCAAGTGAACCAGGAATGAATACGCGGATTCCCTTAGCTGTTGTAGCAATAACGCCACCACGAACTATATCAGTAACTGTTCCTTCAACGATTGTGTTTTCGTCTTCAGATGCAGCTATAAATTCATCCCAAGCATTTGCGCTATCAAAACGACGCTTTGAAAGCATGATTGTACCTTCAGCATCATTAGTCTTCATAATTACAACGTTGATTTCGTCGCCAATTTTGCAATCCTTAGCAGGATCAACTGTTGGGTCGAAACTATATTCATTGTAAGTAATATAGCCTGTTTGCTTCCTTCCTATATCAACCTGAATTTCTGTAGGTGTAATTCCAACTACAATTCCTTTTACTTTCTGATCTGTTGACATGCTTCCGAGTGACTCTTCGAGTGCAGCTGCAAAATCGAAATCATCAGCATCAGATACAATAGTGTTTTTTACTTCAGACATTGCCTCAAGTACCTCCTTTATTATAGCAGCGGGCGTAGAAGCCCCTGCAGTAACACCAATGGTGTTAGCACCGACAAAAAAACTCTCCTCTAACTCGTCGGCACATTCAATAAGACATGTTTCGCAGTTAGCTTTACAAACATTATAAAGCTTCATAGTATTGGAACTGTGTTTTGAACCAATAATAACCATCTTGTCACATGACTTTGAAAGCTTTTCAGCTTCGAGCTGTCTTTCTTCAGTTGCTTTACATATTGTATCAAAAACAGTTGGTTTTGTACACAATAAATTTATTTTTTTTACACACTTTTCCCATTCTTTTAAAGAAAATGTTGTTTGCGACACGAAATATAGATTTTTTCCCGTATCTAAAGCATTAATTGTTCTAAAAAACAGTTCCAATTCTTCGCAATTTTTGAAGACATATGTAGGACATTTACTGTGTCCAACTATACCCTTAACTTCTGGATGATCTTTGTCTCCTGCTACAAATAATATTGCGTCTTCTGGAATGTCTTTAACAATTTTATGTATTTTTAATACAAATGGACATGTTGCGTCTATAAAGGAAATGTTGTTGTCATTAAAGAAATCATAAACACAACTTGGTACACCATGAGCACGAATAATTACTGTAGAGTTTTGAGGAATCTTTTCAAACTCATCTTCAACCTTTAGGCCCATAGAATTAAGCTTTTTAACAATAAAGTTGTTGTGAATGATTTCTCCAACTGAATAGACATTTTCATTTTTTTCTAATGTTTCAAAGGCTGTTTTTACTGCCCTATCTACACCAAAACAAAATCCAGCTTTTTCGGCTAAAATTATTTTCATTCCATCTTGCCTTCTACGTCCCAAAGAGTAGCAATTTCATTCATTACCTTCTTTGTTACTTCTTTAAGTTCTCTTGACTTTACTTCTTCTGAGAAGCCAAGCTCTTCATAAGGAATAACCTGTCCAAATCTAATAATGACACGTGGACGTTTTTTGCTCTTGCTCTTGTCATAGTTTACAGAGAAAGGAATTACATCAGACTGAGCCTCTCTAGCAAACATAGCAACGCCTGATTTGCCTTTTTCAGGTCTGTTGTTTTCCTTGTCTCTTGTTCCCTGAGGGAAGATAACAAGTCCATGGCCAGTTTTAATTACTCTAATAGAATAGTCTACAGCGGCTCTGTCTGCTGTTCCTCTTTTAACTGGGAAACCATTTAATATGAGAAGTGGAATTTTTGTATAGAATCTTCTAAAGTGTTCATCTTTTGCCATAAAGAAGAGTTCACGAGTGTGTCTAAGAGCATAAGCTGCAACTATAGGATCGAAACCAGATACATGGTTACCTGCAAGAATAAGACTTCCATCCTTTGGAACATTTTCTAAACCATGAACCTCAAATTTTGAGAATTTTACTTTAATTAATAAAGCAGCAATTGGTTGAAGTCTAAAATACCATTTGTTTGGCTTTGATAAATCTCTGTTGAAATCGTATTCAAAGTTTTCGTGATCGAATAAAATTGTTTTTAAATCCATATTAATATCCTCAATTCATTCTTTCTTTAGCAAGTGAAATTAACTTTTCTTTTACTTCGTTAAAAGACATTTCTGTTGTGTCAACAATAACAGAGTCATCTGCAGGCTTAAGAGGTGCAATTTCTCTGTGTGTATCCTGATAGTCTCTCTTGTTAAGGTCATCAAGAACATCTTTGTATTCAACATCTTGACCTTTAGCAATTAATTCGTCATATCTTCTCTTTGCTCTTGCTTCTGGTGATGCAGTAAGGAAAACCTTAAGCTGCGCATTTGGAAGTACAACTGTTCCAATGTCTCTACCATCCATTAAACAATTGTTTTCATTTGCAATCTTTCTTTGTAGATCAAAAAGAAACTGTCTAACAGATGGAATTGCAGAAACGTTAGAAGCAGCCATTGAAGCCTCAGGAAGTCTAATGTCTACAGATACGTCCTCTTCCCCTAAGAAAACTCTCTGTTCACCATCTACAAATCTTAAGTCAACAGAAACATCTTTAAGAGATTCAGTTACAAGAGTAACATCTTTTGTGTCTATATTCTTTCTAAGAGCGTTAAGTCCAACTGCTCTATAAAGAGCACCTGTATCTACATAGATAATTCCAAGTTCTTTAGAAACGGCCTTTGCAATAGAACTTTTTCCAGCACCTGCAGGTCCGTCAATTGCAATATTAAACATAATAAATATCCTCCATGTTAATAAATGCTACTTCCAGCAAGATAACCTGTAGAAAATGCAATTTGAAGATTAAATCCACCAGTATATGCATCTACATCAATTATTTCACCAGCAAAATATAAATTAGGAACAATTTTAGATTCCATTGTTTTTGGATTAATTTCTTTAACGTTAATTCCACCAGAAGTAATAATTGCTTCATTAATTGGTCGGAATTGAAGTAAAGGAATAGTAAAATCTTTTAAAACTGATATTAATGTCATTCTTTCAGCTTTAGTAATTTGATTTACTTTCTTTTCAGGATTTATTCCAGTCATTTCAATTATTACTGGAATCATTTTTGAAGGAATAAGTCCACTTAAAATGTTGTGGAAGTCCTTATTTGGGTTTCCTTCAAAGTCTCTAAGCAGTCTTGCATCTAATTGTTCAACGCTCAGAGCGGGTTTTAAATCTATATGAAGACTATATTCATTAGGCTCCATTTTTCTAATGTGTGAACTAGCGCTTAGAATCATTGGACCAGAAACACCGAAATGCGTAAATAACATTTCTCCAAAGTCATCATATACAACCTTTTCAGACTTCTTAATTTTTATAGATACATTTCTTAAAGACAAGCCCTGCATTGCTTTACAAAAGGGCGATTCAGACTCTATAGGAACCAAAGACGGTGAAATGTCAGTAACTGTGTGTCCAAGCTTCTTTGCAAAACGGTATCCATCACCCGTGGAGCCAGTTGTTGGATAGGACATTCCACCTGTTGCAATAATTACTGCATCCGCATGGAAGACTTTACCGTTTTCTACGTAAACTGAAAATTCATCCGAAAAGTCAATATCAACAATTTTATCGTTTCTAACAAAAACTCTGCACTCCTTCAAATAGAAGAAAAGCGCATCTACAATGTCTACAGCCTTGTCTGAAACTGGGAACACGCGGTTTCCACGTTCTACTTTGAGCTTTACGCCTCTTTCTTCAAAGAAATCCATAACATCAGATGGACCATATGTAGAAAAGGCACTGTAAAGAAATCTACCGTTTACAGGGACATTGGAAATTAGTTCTTGAAGGTCGAAACAGGCATTTGTAACATTACATCTACCCTTTCCTGTTATCATGAGCTTTCTTCCAATTTTAGGATTAGTTTCAAATAGAGTAACACTATTCCCATTATTTGCGGCAGTACAAGCAGCCATTATACCAGCTGGTCCACCACCAATTACAATTACTCTACTCATTACTTAAAATCCTTCTCATAAATTAAAAATATACGTCATATTGCTGCCATGCATTTTCAAGTTCTTCAAATCTTGAAATAACTTCACTCTTCTTTTCGTGAGCAGAAGCAACAATTAAAGCATTAATAAGGCTCATAGGAGCAACAAGTGAATCCATAAATGAAGCCATATTACTCTTAGCAAATAATACATAGTCAGAAAGACCAGTTATAGGCGATTTATTACTATCTGTTATTCCTATAATCTTTCCGCCCTTATCATGCACAAATTGAAGTGCTTTTACAACTTGTCGTGAATAACGAGGAAAACTTACAGCAATAAGAACACTTTTGTTGTCTATTCTATAAAGTTCCTCAAACATGCTACTACTTGAACTTGAATCTATCATAACAACGTTGTCGTAAACCAAATGGAAATAATGATACATAAAACTTGCAAGTGGAGCACTACTTCTAACACCTAAGATATAAATCTTTTCAGCATTGTTAATTGCGTTACATGCACCTTCAAAATCTTCAATTGAAACGTTAGAAAGTGTTGCTTTAATTGAACTAATGTCTGAATTAAGTGTTTTTTCTAATATGTTTTGCTTATTATCTCCGTTTTGTGAAATTTCAATTCTCTGCATTGTGGTAAGCTTACCCTTAATGCATTCACGAAGATCTACCTGGAATTCAGGGAATCCTTCATATCCAAGGTATGTTGCAAATCTTACTACTGTAGATTCACTGATTCCAATTTCAGTTCCAAATTTTGCAGCAGTGTATGTTGATGCTTTTTCGTAATTTGTAAGAATGAAATCAGCAATTCTTTTATGACTCTTTGAAAAGTCATCATATTCATTTTTAATTCTTTCAAGTACGGTAACGTCCATAACTTAGCCTCTATTTTAAAATTTAGTCAACATCCTCAACGTCATCTGAAATATCAACTATATTGTCTTGGTCTGATTTGCCAAAATAACCTTTATTTTGTCTTCCAGCAATTTCTTTACCATTAAACTTCTTATAAGTTTTCTTTCCAACAATATAAACAATTGGTCCAAGAAT
>DCGS01000032.1:17354-18930 GCA_002314645.1 Ruminococcaceae bacterium UBA1772 | reverse complement strand
TCTTCAATTGGGCTAATGCCAAGACTCTTACCTCTTACAAAAGGTTCCATAATCTGTTTAATAAGCATAACGACTACGAATACAACAAAAATACAAATACCAAGCTTTGTACTCTTTGTAAGAGCTGCAAGGACAGCCCATGGAAGCATTATTGCACTAATTCCAACTACTGGAATGAAATCAACAATAGCAAGTCCAATACAAATAAGAATGAGACCTAAAAGGTTTCCAATATTAGCAAACTTCTGATCAACAATAAAAAGACCAATAAAAGTAAGTAAAAAGGTTGATCCAGATAAAATAAGCTGAGACTTTAACCAGTCAACGCCACTATTTTTTGCATCTTTAAGAAATTCCATTAAATTCATAAAGTTACCTCCATTCAATGAAACATTTTCATAACTTTCTTATGCAATTTTCTATCATAAAGTATTTCCAGGTTTGTTATGGTAATTTCATAGAAGAAAAATGTTAGGTTACCAAGTCCTAGAAGTACATAAATTGTGTATTTTCCAAACTCATCCATATCTTCAAGTGGAATTCCAAAAATATAAATAATGAATAAATAGCCTAACACCACACCTATATTGAAAACTATAAATTTTACAATCCACTTAAAAAAGGATTTAATTTTTCTATCTATAACCTCTTTTACAATTGGATAATATCCAAAAAAGAAGGTGTACATTACAGCAGATTCTTTATCTGCAACAACTAGTAAAGACAAAATTGAAACCGCTGTATAAATGAAAAATGACCACTTTAAGTCTGTTTCTTTTATGGTAATGATAAGTAGTAAACCTGAAAGAGCAGGAATAACATATGTCAGGAAAGGAATTATTCCTGAAAGAAACATTATGAAAACTGAAAGAGCTGAAATTATTCCGCCAAGAGCTGTCAGCGAAGTGTTATTTTGCATTACCTCTCCTCCATTTCATACATAAGTTAAATGATACATTAAAAGATAGTTATTTTCAATAAATTTTCATAATAATACTAATATATATTTAGTCACTTGCATTTTGTCTAAATAAATTATAGAATTAAAAGCGATGTATATTTTTGACAAATAATGTCGGAGGTAAATGATGGAAGTCCCAAAGAGTAGACTTGAAAAACAAGTCGAAGCCTTAAAGGCTGAAAATGCTGAATTAAGATCTAGAAACGAAGATCTTTATAGAGACTGTGTCTCATTTGCTAAGTTAATTAAAGCAAGTAGTAAAAAGGATGAAAAAATTGAGGAACTTCAAGAGGAAATCATTAACCTTAAAGCTCAAATTGAGGCTTTAAAAAAGAATGATTTAGTAACTACTGAAGCTCCAGGAAATCTTCACCCATTCTCCCCTAAGGAGTATGACAAGGTATTTTATGATCCTAAAAAACAAGTAAAAAATGATGAAGAAGAAGCTGAGGTAGATGAAGAGGAATATGATGAAAATTCTGTTCCAAAAAACCATACTGATGCTTCAGACAAGCGTAAATTTCTTATCATTTTCAAGACATTTATTATTGTACTCTTCATAGTATCTATTTTAGCTACAACAATAAGTGCAATATCTGCTCTTTTTGCTACTAA
>DCGS01000032.1:3995-17228 GCA_002314645.1 Ruminococcaceae bacterium UBA1772 | reverse complement strand
CTCGACAGCCTTGTAGTTACAACTAAAAATACAAGATCAGTTGCTAAAATTACTGGCCTTTCAAATGCTGGTGACAAATCAGTTGCAACTGTAAAAGATAAGAATGGTTCTTATGATGTTTCTGAGAATCAATTCATTGGAAAAGTTTCAATGGTAATTCCTTTTGTTGGAACAATTGTTGCTTATGCATGTGCTCATACAGCAAACTATTTTGCAATAGTTTTTGCAATCAACATTTTCCTTTTAGCTTTAATTTTAATTGTTCCTTCTGGAAAACCAAAAAAGCCAAAATTTGGCAAAGATTACACTGTTGAAGACTTTACCATATGACAAAGTATTAAGCAATTTAACCGACTAATAATGAATGTTTTTGGTTAACACCTATAAATATTCATTTTAGTCGGTTTTTTTGTTAATTTTGCTTGATATATATAATTACAAAATGATAAAATGTTGTAGTAATTTTATAAAAAATTATTCAAAAAAAGGATCGGAGGAAAATCCAATGGCAAACAAAACAGTATTTATTACCGGTGCTTCTGGTAATATGGGATGGGCTTCTTTCAAAAAGATTTATGACACACGCCCAGACCTCAACATCAACGTTCTTCTTCGTGACTCAAAGAAGAACAGAGAAAAGTTCGCTCAGTTTCTTGGTGACCCAAGAGTAAAAATCGTATGGGGCGACTTCCTCAACTATGACGCAATTCTTGAATGTGTAACAGGTGCTAACTACGTTCTCCACATCGGTGGTCTCGTATCTCCTGCAGCTGACTACTATCCAAAGAAGACTCTCAAGACAAACGTTGCAGCTGCTGAAAACATCGTTAAGGCTGTTAAGGCTCAGCCAAACCCAGACGATATTACAGTTTGCTACATTGGTACAGTTGCTGAAACAGGTAACCGTCCAGTTGGTATTCACTGGGCTCGTACAGGTGACCCTATCAAGTGTTCAGTATATGACCACTACGCTGTATCTAAGGTTAAGGCTGAAACAGTATTCGCTGAATCAGGTCTTAAGAAATGGGTTTCAATGCGTCAGTCAGGTATTCTTTATCCAAACATTCTTAAGAACATGGACCCTATCATGTTCCACGTTCCAATGAATGACGTACTTGAGTGGGCTACAGTAGATGACTCTGCTAACCTCATGTGCAACCTCTGTAACGATGATATCCCAGAAGAGTTCTATCGCTCATTCTACAACATCGGTTCAGGTGATACATACAGACTTTCACTCTATCAGTTTGAAGACCTTCTCCTTGATGCTATTGGAATGGGTCACGACGCTTCTAAGCTCGTATTCAAGCCAAACTGGTTCATCGACAGAAACTTCCACGGTCAGTGGTATGCAGACTCAGATGTTCTTGAAAACTATCTTCACTTCCGTGAGAACATCCCTGCTCCAGTATACTTCAAGAACATGGCTAAGGAAGTTGAGTGGTTCTACAAGCTTTCAGTTGTTGTAAGAATCCCTGGTATTTCACAGCTTGCTCGTGCTGGTCTTGGCATGATTGCTAAGGATAAGCGTTTCGGAACAAGAACATGGATTAAGAACAACGACGCAAACAGAATGAACGCATTCTGGGGTGACACAGAATCATTCGGTATGGATCACTACAAGAAGCTCTCTGACAAGTGGAGCGACTGGGATCTTACTCCTCCATCAAGAGATATTAAAGAAGCTGACAAGTATAAGCTTGACCACGGTTATGATGAGTCAAAGAAGCTCGAAGAGCTTACAGCTGCTGACCTCAAGAAGGCTGCTGAATTCCGTGGCGGTGAATATCTTGATTCTAAGAAGCCAGCTGACGTTTATGCTCCATCTGCATGGAAGTGCGCATTTGGTCACGAATTCAACCTTTCAGTAAACACAGTACTTAAGGGTGGTATTTGGTGCCCAGAGTGTGAACCATTCCCATGGAACTACGACGCAATTGCTAAGGTTAACCCATTCTTTGCTCAGGTTTGGTATGCAGACCACGGCAAGAACGAAGACCTTTGCCAGGGCGAAGAAATTTACGCTGAGTACGACGAGTACAAGAAGGCATAAATTAAATACTTCTAAAAATTTAGACCACATCTTCGGATGTGGTCTTTTTTTGTATATATTGTTAATAAATAATCATTTTATTAGCACTTTATATATTGAATTTATTTAATATTTTTATTACAATATTATGCGTTAATGTAAATATTTATTTATGCGCTGAAATGCATAAATAGCTGGGAGGACATGTATGAGAAAAATACAGTTAACAGAAACTGTGCTCAGAGACGCACAGCAAAGCCTTATTGCTACCCGTCTCCCATTCGAAAAGTTTGAGGAAATTCTTCCTACAATGAACGAATGCGGATACTACTCAATGGAGTGCTGGGGTGGCGCAACATTCGACTCTTGCCTTCGTTTCCTTTCTGAGGATCCATGGGAAAGACTTAGAAAAATTAAATCACTTGCTCCTGACACAAAGCTTCAAATGCTTCTTCGTGGACAGAACATCCTTGGATACAAGCACTATCCAGATGATGTTGTAAGAAAGTTCGTTGAATATTCTGTAAAGAATGGTATTGATATCATCAGAATTTTCGACGCTCTTAATGACGTTCGTAACCTTGAAGTTGCAATTGATGAAGCTGTAAAGCAAGGTGCAATTGCTTCAGGTGCAATCTCTTATACAACAAGTCCAGTTCATACACTTGATAAGTATGTTGAACTTGCAAAGAATCTTAAATCTATGGGTGCTTCTACTATTGCCATTAAGGATATGGCTGGTATTATGGGCCCACAGGAAGCTTATGACCTTGTATCTGCAATTAAAGATGCAGAGCCAGAAATTCCTGTTATCCTTCACACACACTGCACAACAGGTCTTGCTTACATGACAGCAATCAAAGCTGCTGAAGCTGGTGTTGACGTAATTGATACAGCTGTTAGCTGCCTTTCAGGTGGTACATCACAGCCTGCAACAGAGACACTTGCTTATGCTCTTCGTCAGGTTGGCTTCGACGTTGATCTTGACACAGCAAAGGTTAAGGAAGTAAACGACTACTTCAAGCCAATTAAGCAGGAATATGTAGATTCAGGCCTTCTTGATCCTAAGGTAATGGGTACAGACACAGATGCTCTTACTTACCAGGTTCCAGGCGGAATGCTTTCAAACCTTATTTCTCAGCTTAAAATGCAGAATGCTATGGATAAGTTTGAGGATGTACTTTATGAAGTACCAAGAGTTCGTGAAGATCTCGGCTACCCTCCTCTTGTTACTCCTACAAGCCAGATTGTTGGTGTTCAGGCAACAAACAACATTCTTGCTGGTGAACGTTATAAGAACGTAACTAAGGAAGTTAAGGCTTATCTTCGTGGTGAGTACGGTAAAGCTCCTGGTGAAATCAACAAAGAACTTCAGAAGGAAGTTGTTGGTGACGATGTAATTTCAGGACGTTTTGCAGATACTCTTGAACCAACATTTGAAAAGACAAAAGCTGAACTTGGCGACATTGCTCGTTCAGACGAAGATGTTCTTTCATATATTGCTTTCCCTCAGGTTGCAGAGAAGTTCTTCAATGAACGTAAAGCACGTGAAGAAAAGATTGTTAAATATACAATTGAAGAGTTATAAGGAGTGAAAACGTTATGGCAATTTCAGACGTATTAATTACTGCAGTTGTCGGAATTCTTGTAGTTTTCACAGTTCTCGTTGTACTTATGTGTGCAATTAAAGTAATGGCTCTCGTTTTTGAGAAGCTTGGTAAACCTGAAAAGAAGGCTGAAGCAGCTGGTGCTGAAGCTCCAAAGGCTGACCTTCCTTCTGCCCCAGGTTCATGTGGTGAACTTACACTTAAGAATGTTTCTGATAGAGACGCTGCAATGATAATGGCAATTGTTGCCGACAAGCTTGAGACTCCTCTTAATGAGCTCAGGTTCATTTCCATTAAAGAAGTGGAGGAAAACTAATTATGAAATATAAAGTTACATTAAATGGTAAAGTATACGAAGTTGAAGTTGAAAAAGGAGAAGCAATCCTCGTTGATGAGTATGAAGCTATGGCTCCAGCTCCAGCACCTGCTGCCGCTCCTGTAGCAACTCCAACTGCACCTGCTCCTGCAGCAGCACCAGCTGCTCCAGCCGCTGCTGGTGCAAACGCTGTTACTTCTCCACTTCCAGGCACAGTTCTTGAAGTTAAAGTATCAGCTGGTCAGGCAGTTAAATCTGGCGACCTTATGTTTATTATTGAAGCAATGAAAATGGAAAACGAAGTACTTGCTCCAAGAGACGGTACTGTTACTAAGATTATTGCTAGCAAGGGCTCATCTGTTGAAACAGGTGCTGCTTTAGCAGAACTTGCATAAGGAGGCCCCTTAAATGAACATACTTGACACTTTAAGTGGTATTGTAGCATCCTCTGGATTTGCAAATATCACCGACATACGTCAGGTAATAATGCTTATTATTGCTTGCGTACTTCTCTACCTTGGTATTGGTAAGAAGTTTGAGCCATTGCTCCTTGTTGGTATTGCATTCGGTATGCTCCTTACTAACTTACCAATTTCAGTAAATGATACACCTCTTTACAATCCTGAATATTGGATTAACGTAGTTGACGGTGTTGTACAGCCAATTAATTACGGCGAAATACTAAGGCATGGCGGCCTTCTTGATATCCTCTACATTGGTGTTAAGACTGGTCTTTATCCATCCCTTATTTTCCTTGGCGTTGGTGCCATGACAGACTTCTCACCTATGATTGCTAACCCTAAGTCACTTCTCTTAGGTGCAGCTGCTCAGCTTGGTGTTTACTGTGCTCTTATTATGGCTGTTCTTCTTGGCTTCGCTGGTAACGAAGCTGCATCAATTGCTATCATTGGTGGTGCTGATGGTCCTACAGCAATTTGGCTCACAAAGATTCTTGCTCCAAACCTTCTTGCTCCAATTGCAATTGCTGCTTACTCATACATGGCTCTTATTCCTCTTATTCAGCCACCTCTTATGAGACTTCTTACAACTGAAAAAGAGCGTAAGATTAAGATGGAAACTCTTAGAACTGTTTCTAAGAAAGAGAAGATCATCTTCCCTATCGTTGTTACAATTCTTACAGTTCTCATCCTTCCATCTGTTGCTCCTCTTCTTGGATGCCTTATGCTTGGTAACCTTCTTAAGGAATGCGGAGTTACAGACAGACTTTCTGACACAGCTCAGAATAACCTTATGAATATTGTTACAATATTCCTTTCAACATCTGTTGGTGCAACAGCAAGATATGACACATTCTTAAAGCTTGAAACAGTTAAGATTGTTGTACTTGGTCTTATTGCATTCTCATTCTCAACAATTGGTGGTCTTCTCCTTGGTAAGCTTATGTGCTTCCTTACAAAAGGCAAGATCAATCCACTTATTGGTTCAGCAGGTGTATCTGCAGTTCCTATGGCTGCTCGTGTTGCTCAGGTTGAAGGTCAAAAGGCTAATCCTTCAAACTTCCTTCTCATGCACGCTATGGGTCCAAACGTAGCTGGTGTAATTGGTTCAGCAGTTGCTGCTGGTTTCCTTCTCCAGGTATTTGGAAATATGTAATTTTTCTCATAACAATAAAAACTCGGTTACGTTTAGTAACCGAGTTTTTTTATGTAACAAAGTAAAAACAATAGAAATAAACAAATAATAAATACAGAAAACAAAAATGAAATAAACATAGTAATTAAAATTGCGTATAACTCTAATTGCTTGTCCTGTTCATCTAAATACTCTATTTTAGATAGAAAAGATATAAGAGCGGGTTTTTGTTTTAAACAGAAAGTAATAGATAGAATCATTAGTAAAATAAATACTACAATACTAATAATTAAATTTATTGTATTGATAGATATCGTATTATAATCATTTGGAAGGGTGCAAATGAATCCATATATGACAAAATATGAATTTAACAAATTAAAAGAGAAAAGATAATATGTCCTTGCAAGAGGTAATATTCTAACATAATTATTTATATACCATTTAGAACCTTCATATAATGTAATTGCAATTCTATAATATAAATATTTCTCAAAATACTTTTTATCAAATTTAGGATGTAAAATATTATCAGAATATCTTTTTATAATAAAAAAATTAAAAATTAATACTTCTATAATTAATAAACTAATTATTATTAAGTGTTCCAATTAACTACACCACACAATCAAACTAAAAAGATAAATAAGTTAAAATAAGTTAACAATAAATCTCCGCCAAAGTCATATGCAGAATCAAATCCTGACACATCTTCAATTTCTCTTAATCTATCAATTCTACTATCAAGTTGACTAATAGATCTTACTCCTTCAAGTGAATTAACAATAAGCTTTGAGTCATTTTCTTTAGTTAGTATTTTCATTCTATTTTTAACTTTTATATAAATATAAATAATCAGAATTAAAGTTATAACTAATATAACTATATCAAAAACACTTGCGTTAAAACTCCACTTTAGTTCCCCATCTGGTTCCGTTTGAAGAACAACAATTATAAATAATAGAAACACATTAACGGAAGAATAAACACTGTGCAAAGCCGTTATATTATCCATACGTAGTCTTGTATAAAAGTTATTATTTTTCTTGTTCAACAACTTATATATATAAAACAACTCAAGTGCGGTTACACTAAAATACAATATGTAATTTAGGATAAATAGAATTCTTAACATACAAATACCTCAAAATTAATATATAAATATTATAGTGAATTAAAAGATATCTATCAATATAAAAAGATACCGCCCAGCTAGACTGAGCGGTATTTTTAATTATTTAATTTTACTTCTAATGAACTTATCAAGAAGACCAACTAATTGTTTAACTGTTTCGTTGTTCTTGTCTTTGTTATTAGTTGTTGTGCTTGTAGTAGCCTCTGTAGTTGGTTCTGTAGCTTCGGTTGTTGCTTCAGTTGTTGTTTCAACTGGAGCTGTTGTAGAAGCTTCTGGAGCTACTACAGTAGATTCTGTTGTCTTCTCTGTAGCTGGTTCCTTTGTTACATCATTTGTTGATGTGCTTGGAACTGTTGCTACAGGTGTTTCAGAAACGTCTGTAGCGTTGTCTGTGGCACTTACTACAGTAATTTGAACTGGAGCAAGGATTGCTGTCTTAGATACAGTAAATGCGCCTTCATGGAATGAAATAGCTTTATTTGCATTGTTTGTAACTACGCAACGGTAAAGTGAGCCGTTGTCTGCTGCTGTTACAAGGTATGAAAGTTCAGCATTTGTCTGTCCCTTAAGGTCAGTCCAGTTTGTGCCATCAATTGACTTCTGCCACTGGAATGTAGGATTGCTTGCGTTTGTAACATTAGCGTTAAGAACAAGCTTGTGTCCTTCAAGTGGCTGATTGAATCCAACAATTTGTCCTTCTGGAGTTGTTGTAGAAAAGATATCTGACATATACATTACACGCTTTGAGATGAACTCGTGAAGGTTGTTAATGTATGCGTTCCAATCCTTTGTTACTTCATAGTGTAACTGATATTTGCCAGTACCAATTGTAAGTGGAACTGGAACAAAGTAAACGTGAAGGTGATGAATGCCCCAAAGGTCATTGTTCATGTCAGCTGAATCCTTAAGGATTGCCTGCTGAGTGTAAACATTGTCTATAGCCTTTTTGAATGCCCATTCATATTCCTGATATGTCTTTGCTACCTGCTGCATGAAGCTTGCATGCTTACCAAGCTCCTGAAGAAGAGAAACTGGCTTATTAATTCCTGAAAGACCAATCTTGTCTATGTAAAGACCTTCAGCAGAAAGCTGGTTATCAAGAGAAATACCAACAAAGAACTTGTACATTGAACGACCAAATGTTGTATCCATATCCCATGTTGGTCCAGCAATGAGCTTGTCTGCATCTGTAAGGCCATCTCTGTGCATTAAGATGCTTCCTGAGAATGCATCGTATGTCTTACATACTTCATACATTAAGTACATCTTTGACCATGACTCAATGTCAAAGTACTTCTGATAGTCTTCTGACTTATAGTTAAGGAGTGAATTCCAAGCTTCTGTTACATAAGCATTAATTGACTCTCTTGTAACACCTGCTTCAACAGCACTGTCTCCTACATCCTTAATTGTCATACGGCTGTAGTATCCATCGCCAACAATTTTACCAGCTTCAAAAATGCCAGGAAGTTCGAACTGGAAGTCCTTAAGTTCGTCATCAACAGCCTCACTTAAGTAGTTGTCGTTTTCAAGCTGATATCCACCGTCTGGTGTGTTGTAGTCATTCTTTGGAGTAAGAAGATAGTTACCAAGATACTCACCGTTCATGTAAAGGTCAACGAATCTTGAATCAAGACCAATACCAAGGTCAGTTGCAAGGTCAAGACCAATCTTGTTTCTCATGAGAGAAGTGTCTAAGTAGTTTGCAAGGAGTGACCATTTCTTAGCCTTAACACCTTTAATAAGCTCAACTGAGTTCTTCTTACCGTATGGATCGCCATTCTTTTCTTTGTAGAAAGTAATGTTATATGGCTTTTTCTCCATTGACCAAGTTGAGTTACCACGGCCCTTAATGCTGATATTACCCTGGTTCTTACCATCAAAGTTAGCAGAACCAAAGCACTGTGTTTCGTGGTCTGAGTCAGCATTCATTGCTTTTACTGTTCCAAGTGATTCATCAAGATCTAAGAACATTGCAGCAACTCCAGAAGAGCCCTTCATTGTCTGAAGAGAAATCTTTGAAGTTTTCTTTCCATTTGAAACAGAGAATGTGTAGTTCATTCCAGCTGATGGAATTGGGAGTTCACCGCTCTTGTATGTAGTCTTACCCACTTTAACAGAAATGTCACTGTTGTCCCATGAAAGGAAGAGCTGGCTTGAATCTGCTGTGTTTGGTAAATAGATTGTTGCAGCAGCATCCATTAAAGCAAAGTGAACGTTTACGTTACCTGGAAGACCAGCATCCTTATTCTTTGTAACATAAAAGTTAACCTTGTAAGTGTTTGGAACACCAAACTTGCTGATTGAGTTATCAATTGACTGTTTGATAACAGTTACAGCAGTAGTTAAGCTGAGATCCTGTTTCTTCTTTTCTACAACTTCTGTAGTTGCTTCTGGAGTTTCAGTAGATTCAGCAAATGCTGAAAGCCCAATAACTGGAACTAAAGAAACACACATACAGAGTGCAAGAAGAACTGCTAATATTTTCTTCATTTTAAATACACTCTCCTAATGTATAAAAATAATTAAATCCGTAAAAAAAAGACGCTCAAAATAAACGCATTTTTAGCGAATATCATTGAGCGTCAATATATTACCATATTATTAATAAACCGTAAATAAATTATATACACAAATTACATTATTAAATAGATAATTTTTTGTGTAAAAGGCATATATAGTATTATTTAATAATACATATACACTAAATTTAGTTTATTTTTTAGCAAGTGACTCACAGTAAATACATCTGTATGTCTTTGACTCAACATCAGTAAGCTTGAACACTTGATCAAGCTCCTGTTCAATAGAAGTAATACATCTTGGGTTCTTGCACTTTATGACATTTGTAATTGTCTCTGGAAGAGATGGATGCTTTTTGTCTACTCTCTCCCCGTTCTTAATAAAGTCTACAGTAATCTGTGGAGCAATATATCCAAGAATATCAAGGTCAAGATCAATTAAATCGTTAACCTTAATAATATCCTTCTTGCCATACTTTTCAGAAGGAGCGTTCTTAATGATTGCAACTTCGCATGAAAGTTCGTCAAGCTTTAAATCGTGGTAAAGTTCCATACCCTTTCCAGCAGGAATATGGTCAATAACAAGTCCGTTTACAATACTACCAATAATCATTATTTATTCCTCCTTATGCCTTAATTCCAAGTAATTTCATAATAAGAGCCATTCTTATATACTTACCGTTCTTAACTTGTTTGAAGTATACAGCACGTGGATCCTTATCAATTTCAACTGAAATTTCATTAACTCTTGGAAGTGGATGAAGAATTGAAAGAGTTTTCTTTGCATTTTCAAGCTTTTCAGGAGTCAAAATGTATGTATCCTTAAGTCTTACGTAGTCTGCCTCGTTGAAGAAACGTTCACGCTGAACTCTGGTCATATAGAGGATATCAAGCTCAGGCATAGCGTCCTCGAGCGATGTAGTCTCTACATAAGGAATGTTGTTCTTATCAAGAATTTCTGTCTTAACATTTTCAGGAACCTTAAGTTCTTCAGGTGAAATGAGAACGAACTTAACGCCAGCATATCTTGACATTGCGGAAATGAGTGAGTGAACAGTTCTACCGAACTTAAGGTCGCCGCAGCAACCTACAACAAGGTTCTCAAATGTACCCTTCTCTCTGTGGATTGTAAGAAGGTCTGTGAGAGTCTGTGTTGGGTGGTTGTGGCCGCCGTCACCCGCATTAATAACAGGAATGTCTACATTCTTAGAAGCTACGTATGGAGCGCCTTCCTTAGGGTGACGCATTGCAATAATGTCTGCAAAGCATTCAACTGTTTTAGCTGTATCTGCAACGCTTTCACCCTTTGCTGCAGATGAGTCAGCAGCTGCTGAGAAGCCAATTACAGAACCGCCGAGCTCAAGCATTGCTGCTTCAAAGCTAAGGCGTGTACGTGTTGATGGCTCATAGAAAAGTGTTGCAATCTTTTTACGCTTACAAACTTCAGCATATTTGTCTGGATTAGCAATAATATCTTCAGCAGTACAAACGAGTTCGTCAATTTCTGCTTCAGTTAAGTCGCGGATATCAATTAAGTCTTTCATATTAGCATTCTCCTTCATATTTTATTATTTAAATTATGATTTTATCCAGCTTTCATCAGATGGGTTATTTCTAAATGCAATAAGTCTTTCAATATCTTCTGGTTTAATATATCCCTCTTCTGCTGCTACTTCAGCAATTACATCAAAGTTTGTAAGGGAAATGTTTTTAACGTTTGCATCTTTAAGTCTGTCTAGACCCTTCTGCATACCGTATGTGAAGATACTTACAACGCCAAGAACTTCAGCGCCTGCTTCACGAAGTACATTTACAACTTCAATTACAGAGCCGCCAGTTGAAATAAGGTCTTCAACAACTACTACCTTCTGGCCCTTTTCAAGTTTTCCTTCAATCTGGTTCTGTCTGCCATGGTCCTTAGCGCCTGAGCGAACATAACCCATTGGAAGGTTCATAAGGTGAGCTGTAATTGCAGCGTGTGCAATACCTGCAGTTGACGTACCCATAAGCACTTCTACGTCAGGGTAGTTTTCCTTTATAAGCTTTGCAAGACCAGTCTCAACGTCTGTTCTTACTTCTGGTGCAGTGAGTGTAAGTCTGTTGTCACAGTATACTGGGCTCTTAATTCCTGAAGCCCATGTAAAAGGTTCATCTGGGCTGAAGAAAACAGCCTTAATTTTAAGTAAGTCTTTTGCAATTAACTTCTGCATTTTATTGTCCTCCGTTTATATTAATGATTAATCTACAAATTCATTGATGCATCTTTCATAAGCTGCAACTGGATCTTCAGCCTGTGTAATTGGTCGGCCTACAACAATGTAGTCTGAACCAATTTTTTTAGCTTCTGCAGGTGTCATTACACGCTTCTGGTCACCAATGTCACCGTCAGCAAAACGAACACCAGGTGTTACGGTAATAAAGTTCTTACCGCATGTGTTATGAACCTTTTCAGCCTCAAGTGGTGAGCATACAACACCGTCAAGGCCAGCATCTGCTGCATTCTTTGCATAGTGCATTACAACCTTGTCTATTGGTTCATGGATTAAGAGGTCTTCTTCCATGCTCTCCTGGTCAGTAGATGTAAGCTGTGTTACAGCAATGAGGATTGGTCTTGTGCCATCCGGACGAGTAAGTCCTTCAAGAGCACCCTCCATCATTCTCTTTGTACCAGCAGCATGAAGGTTTGTCATGTCTACATCAAGTCTAGATAAAACAGCCATAGACTTCTTAACTGTATTTGGAATGTCGTGAAGCTTTAAATCAAGGAAGATTTTATGTCCACGAGCCTTAATATCTTTAACAATTTGTGGACCCTCTGCATAGAAGAGTTCCATACCAATTTTTACGAAAGGTTTCTTGTCTGTGAACTTATCAAGGAACTTAAATGTTTCCTCGGCACTGGCGAAGTCACAAGCTATGATTACGTCTTTACCCATTTTAATACTCCTTTAAAGTTTATTTATTCATGGCTCTTTCCAATAATACTGGAAAGATTGTCTATACCGTACTTGTCCATAACGCTTGGAAGACTTTCAATAATGTCAAGGCAAGCACATGGATTAATTAAGTTTGCGGCTCCAACTTCTACTGCTGTGGCACCAGCCATCATCATTTCAATTACATCTTCTGCAGTGGATACACCACCCATTCCAACAACTGGAATGTTTACAGCATTTGAAACCTGATAAACCATACGAACTGCAACTGGGAAAATTGCAGGACCTGAAAAGCCGCCCATTTTGTTTGCAATAACTGGCTTTCCAGTCTTAAGGTTAATTCTCATACCAAGAAGTGTGTTAATAAGGCTAATTCCATCTGCTCCAGCATCTTCACACGCCTTTGCAATTGAAACAATATCTGTAACGTTTGGTGAAAGCTTAATAATTACTGGCTTTGTTGTAACAGCCTTAACTGCCTTTGTAACTTCTGCAGCAGCTTTAGGGTCTGTACCAAAGCTCATTCCACCACCGTGAACGTTAGGACAGCTGACGTTTACTTCAATCCAGCCTACCTGGTCACAGTCGTTTATTCTCTGGCATGTGTATGCATATTCCTCAACACCAAAGCCAGATACATTTGCCATAACAGGCTTATGGAAAACTTCTTTGAGCTTTGGAAGTTCCTTTTCAATAACAGCATCTACGCCTGGATTTTGAAGTCCTACAGCGTTTATCATGCCTCTTTCACACTCTGCAATTCTAGGTGTTGGATTTCCAAATCGTGGGTCCTTTGTTGTTCCCTTGAATGAGAATGTTCCAAGTTTATTTATGTCATAGTATTCTGCAAATTCGTAGCCAAAACCGAAGGTTCCAGAAGCAGGAATTATTGGGTTCTCAAGTTCAATTCCACAGAGTGTTGTAGAAAGGCGATTTATTTCTCCCATATAATTTCCTCCTTTCTAAGAACTGGTCCATCCTTACAAATTCTCTTGTTTCCATAGAGTGTCTTACAAGAGCATCCCATACAAGCGCCAAAGCCGCATCCCATTCTCTCTTCAAAGCTAAACTGAGCGGAAGTCTTGCATGCGT
>DCGS01000032.1:0-3922 GCA_002314645.1 Ruminococcaceae bacterium UBA1772 | reverse complement strand
TTCATTGCATCTGTAACAAAGCCTTTAATTCCATAAGAGCCATCTACAGTTGTAACTGTTACATGAGCGCCGAGCAATTCAAACTCTTTCTCATAGAATATTTCAGATTCTTTATTGAATCCAAGGATTACAGATACATCTTTTCCTTCTGCAATTAAATCCTTACAGAGCTTGTACATAGGTGGAACACCTACGCCACCACCAATGAGGAGTGGCTTGTCTCCAGAAACTGTTGTGTCATAGCCGTTACCAAGGCCTGTAAGAATATCAAGTGTCTCTCCTACAGGAGTTTCAGCCATTTGCTCTGTACCTTTTCCTACTACTTTGTAGAGAATTGTAAGAAGATTCTCGGATACATCGCACACGGAGATAGGTCTTCTAAGATAAAGTCCTGAAAGCCCTATGTTAACGAATTGTCCGCATTTAATTCCTTCTGTGTTGCCTTCAAGAACCATTTTGTATACATCGCTCGTGAGCGGGTAGTTTTCTACTATTTCAAAAACTTCTTGTCTCATTTAATGCCGAGTCTCCCTTCGTCAATATATACCAGTTTACCGTTTTTGAATGTCATGAGGCATCTGCCGTAAACTGTCTCCCCTTCAAATGGTGTTGCACGTCCCATTGTAAGGAATTCTGTTGGGTCCACCTCATATGAATCCTCAAGGTCCCAAACTGAGAAGTCACCGTTTGTAAGTGGAATGTCAAATCTATTTCTAGGTGAATATACAAGTAAATCTATTATCTTTTCAAGGCTTACAATGCCAGTTTTTACAAGCTTTGTGTAAAGAACTGGGAATGCAGTTTCAAGGCCTACAATGCCAAATGGTGAGCCTGAGAGACCCTTTGACTTCTCCTCTGCTGAATGAGGTGCATGGTCTGTTGCAATGGCGTCTATTGTTCCATCAAGAATACCTTCAAGAAGTGCCTCTTTGTCTTCACGGCCACGAAGAGGTGGATTCATTTTATATCTTCCCTCTTCTTTTAAATCTTCGTCGCACATTACAAGGTAGTGAGGAGCTGTTTCACAAGTAATGTTTACACCCTCTGCTTTTGCCTTTCTTATTGCCTCAACGCTTTCTTTTGCAGAAATGTGACATACATGGTATGCACAGCCTGTTTCTCTTGAAAGCTCAATGTCTCTTTTAATTTGTTCATATTCACTTGCTGAACAAATTCCTTTATGATTATGCTCTTTTGCATATACTCCGTCGTGAATATATCCACCTTTTAAGAGTTCATTCACTTCACAATGAGCTACAATCATCTTTCCAAGAGCTTTTGACTTAGTCATTGCAGCCTTCATCATTTCATCAGACTGAACACCATGTCCGTCGTCTGAGAAGGCAATGACTTTGTCACTTAAAGCTTCAAGGTCGGCGAGCTTCTCGCCCTTTTCGTCTACTGTTATTGCAGCATATGGATAAACACTTATTACTGCATCTCTGTCAATTATGTCCTGCTGTACCTTAAGGTGTTCCACACTGTCAGGAACAGGATTTAAATTTGGCATAGTGCAGACATCAGTGTACCCACCACGTGCTGCCGCCATTGAGCCAGTCTTTATGGTCTCCTTGTATGAGAAGCCTGGCTCTCTGAAATGTACGTGAACATCACAGAAACCAGGAAAAATAGTATATGAATCTTTAATGTATTTTGCATATTCCTCTGGAATATCAAATTCTTTAATTTTCTCTATCATTATCTTTCCTCGTTTCTGTAAATTAATTGAATATAGTACAAGGAAAGTGCACCGCATTACGATGCACTTTCCATTTTATTAACTGATGTTATGCTTCAGCAGTAGCATTTTCTACAGCCTTTTCAACTGCGTCTTCAACTACAGAGTTTAAATCGTCTGATTTTGTAGCGTTTGGTGAAGATGAAAGGTCTGCGCCTGTATCTTTTGGATCATCCTCTTCGAAGTCATAATCCTTACCTGGAAGGATTGCGTTAAGAAGAATACCAGCAATAGAAGCTACAGCAAGAGCTGAAAGAGTAATTGTAACGCTTCCAATTGAGAATGAAGCACCACCTGTAAGACCAAGGCCTGTTACAAGAATTACAGCTGCAATAATAAGGTTGCGGCTCTTAGCAAAGTCAACCTGTGTATCAACAATGTTTCTAACACCGGCAGCTGAAATCATACCGTAAAGCATGAATGAAATACCACCAATTACTGCTGTTGGAATAAGTTCAATGAATGCTGAGAACTTAGGGCAGAATGAAAGAACTGTTGCAAAGATTGCTGCAATTCTAATTACGCGTGGATCGTAAACCTTTGAAAGAACAAGTACGCCTGTGTTTTCACCGTATGTTGTGTTAGCAGGACCACCAATGAGTGAAGCAAGAGCTGTTGCAAGACCGTCACCCATGAGTGTTCTGTGAAGACCAGGATCCTTAATGTAGTTCTTACCAGTTGTAGCACCAATTGCTGAAATGTCACCAATGTGCTCCATCATTGTAGCAAGAGCAATTGGAACAATTGCAATGATTGATGAAATAACAAGTGAAGACTTAGCCCAGTCAACTGCAAGGATTGTAGCTGACTTGTGAATTGGGAATCCAATCCAAGCTGCTGTCTTAAGGTTATCAAGAGCAGAAACGCTGAAGAGCTGCATTGAAGGGTTGCCGTTGAAGCAAATGTACATTGCACCGTCAACATCTACTGGAGTACCGAATACTGCTGCTGCAATTGCTGCAACTGCAACTGAACCAAGAACACCAATGAGGATTGGAAGGATTTTAGCCATTCCCTTACCCCAAATGTTGAATACAATAACAAGAAGAAGTGCAACTAAAGCAATTGGCCAGTTAGCCTGGCAATTGTTAATTGCAGAACCTGCAAGTCCAAGTCCAATGCAGATGATGATAGGACCTGTAACAACTGGTGGGAAGAACTTCATAACCTTTGTTACGCCTACTGCCTTAATAAGACCTGCAAGAATGAAGTAAACAAGACCTGCACAAGCAACGCCGAAGCATGCATATGGAAGAAGCTGAGCCTGAGTCATATCCTCATAACCAGCTGTACCTGCAAGGCCTGTAATTGCTGCATATCCACCAAGGAATGCGAATGATGAACCAAGGAATGCTGGAACCTTCATCTTTGTAATAAGATGGAAAAGAAGTGTTCCAAGACCTGCGCAAAGAAGTGTTGTTGCAACGTCAAGACCTGTAATAAGTGGAACGAGAACTGTTGCACCAAACATTGCAAACATGTGCTGAAGACCAAGGACTGCTACCTGACCTCCCTTAAGCTCTTTTCTGGCATCGTAAATTGCCTGCTGTGTTGTGTTTTTTCCCATTTAGGGTATCCTCCTGAAAATACATTAACCTTTAGTGATATTTACTGAAGACCATCTTCTTCGTGATGCTAAGATCAAAAGCAGGGCTTTAGCCGTTTCTCACACGAAATACATTATGTGCTTTTATGATTTCATATATATGTTGTGTAAGCTTCTGCCTTAGAAACACTTTTGACTCTCACATCTTCCTCATTTCGGTATAAAAAAAATCCTGCATCCAAAGCAAGATTCACCGAAACAACCCCTCTGCACACCTCTCACAAAGAAGTATACAAAGAGTCCATATTTTGAATCTTGTCGGCCTCTCGGACCGAATTAAAGATGTTCTTAACCTTTCTTATTCTATCAAATTTACGGTCATTTGTCAAACATTTTTATTGTTCTAAATTTAATACGAAACCTTTGGAAGCCTCTCACTTGTAGTTTTAGACTTGATTTTTCTTTAGTCTGTGGTATAATAAGATGGTATAGCAAAATCTTCGGAGGTCAAAGATGGAGTGGAAGCTTAAAACCGAGCTCATGGGAAGTGAGCAGATGAGACGCGCCTTAAAGCGTATGTCTCATGAAATTTTAGAAAGAAACGGCGGTGCTAAAATTTCATGAGACATACGCTTTAA
>DCGS01000064.1:4053-5406 GCA_002314645.1 Ruminococcaceae bacterium UBA1772 | reverse complement strand
TGCTCATATGGTGTTGCAGCAACAGGTGCTGGAGCAGGAGCTGCTGGTGCTGGGTAGTAAGGCTGACCGTATGGTGTAGGTGGTTGATAGTACTGTGGTGCTGGTGCCTGTGGCTGTGGAGCATTTGGGGCTACAGGAGCCTGATAGTACTGTGGAGCCGGCGCAGCTGGAGGATAGTATCCTGGCTGTGGCTGATAGTAAACTGGTGCTGGTGCCTGGTAGTAGCCGTTTGGCTGCTGTCCAGCTTGTGGCATTTGTGGTTGTCCATAATATGGATATCCACCGTTCTGATTTTGATATTCTCTGTTTTGATCTGACAAGGTATATTCCTCCTTAGAAGTCAGTTGATTTTTCGTTGATTCGTTTTGCTACTAACATAATTTGACTTCCATCTGAGTCAGGGATTTGAACTAACAAAACTTGGTCTTCATTATCTATTGAAGAATCTTCATTCTTCTCATAAACACTATTTTCAGCAACGCTCTTAAGCAGTGCGGCTCTGTCCGACCTGTCATTAAGAAGTGTATTTATTGCATCCTGATTTGTTATACATGCAACCAACTTCCAGGTCATATCAGCGTAAATTGTTCCAAACTCAATTGTTGAAAGATTTGCGCTTGAATCCTTGTATGCTGAAACACCATTTATTGAACTTACTTGACTGGATTTTGCAACATAAAGAACTGTTACATCGCCCAAATTTTCCATATTACATTTTGCGTCGGCATACGCGTTAATTCCTGTTAATGCCTTTTCAAAATAGTCATATGTTGCATAGTGCGAATTGTCAGTATATTTAAGAACTGGCAAATCTATTTGGGTGTCATTAATTGTGAGCCATCCAACCAAATTGTTGTTTGTATTATAGAGCGAATAATACTTTTCAAGAATATTTGCAGGCATTGAATTTGTCTTTGAGTTAATGTCATATGACAGCGCATAGTTGGTAATTATATTTCCATTCTGCGATTCATCACTCGTAGCAGACTTGGTGCTCTTAATCAGTATTGCCATGCTGACAATTAAAAGCACAATACAAATATCTACAATTCCCTTCCTAATAATTTCCCCTATTCCGTCACCACGTATTGGAACAAAGTAGGTGAGCATCCTTGGGAGTGGTTTTATATTCTTTCCAGCAGGTTCAAAATCTAAAGTAGGTTCAATTCCAACCTCTTCTTCTATTTCTTTTTCTGCCTTCTTTTCTTTTCTAGTCTTAGGAACGGCATCTGGGTTTTCCGAAGTTTCCTCTATGAAATCTTCAATTTCTTCACCCTTAATATCCTTAAGACTTCCCTTTGATGGAAGGGTAATTACCTGTATTTTCTCTTCAGACTTTGAAGCATCCTCTTT
>DCGS01000064.1:0-3958 GCA_002314645.1 Ruminococcaceae bacterium UBA1772 | reverse complement strand
TTCAGGTTCAACCTTTTTAGGCTCCTCGACTTTTTCTTTGAGCTTTTCTTTTTCTTGCTCTTTTACCTTTTCCTGTTTCTTTTCAGGTTTAGGCTTTACATTAAGTGAATCGAAATCATTAAGTGAATCTTCAATTCCAGCAAACGCTTCATCAAGGAGAGCTTTATTTTTCTCTTCCTTCTTGCTGACCGATTTACTATCAGAAACAATTTCACTAACGTTTATATTTAATTTGTCTTCAGCCTTTTTTGCGTCCGACTTTTTAGCAGTTTGCTTGTTTTCTTGTTTCTTCTCAGGCTGTTTCTTTTCTATTGGCTTTTCTTCTTTAGGCTTCTTTTCCTCTTTAGGTTTCTCAACCTTCTTTTCCGGTTCAGCCTTTTTAGGAGTACTTGACTCTTTCTTTGCCTTTTTCTCTTCAGCCTGTTTTTCGTCTTTTTTCTTTTTACTTGAATTCTTTCTTTGTGCCGCCTTACCTTGACTTGGTTTTTTCTCGGCTTTATTTTCTTCAGGCTTTTTCTCTGGAGCCTTCTTTTCCTCTACCTTTTCTTCAACCTTCTGTTCAACCTTTTTCTCAGTCTTTACGTCTTCAGGCTTCTTTTCAGTTTTCTTTTTAGTTGAAGTTTTCTTTTCCGTCTGCTTCTTTTCAGCAGATTTCTTCTCAGTAGGTTTCTTTTCTGCTTTATTATCTTCAGACTTTTTCTCTTCTACTTTTTTAGAGGTCGTCTTTTTAGACTTGTTTGAATTCTTTGTATTGTTTTTCTTTTTCTCTGGTTTCTTAACTTCGGTTGTCTCACCGTTTGAATCCAGCTTGAGCTGCCCATCCAATGGTTCTATTTCTTTTTCTACTTCTTTCTTAGCCATTACAAGGCACCTCCTTTGTTTAGAATTAACTCGGCAATATTAAGTGCATTCAGTACTGCCAGTTGTCTGTTATATTCTCTTCTATTTTCTGTGTTAGATTCCAGTTTTAAAACATATTCAGTTTCATCAAAGAACAGACCTATGTAAATAGTTCCTTCTGGAATGTCCCCATCAGGTCCAGGTCCCGCAACACCAGTTATTCCTATTCCTACATTGGCATCCGCTTTAGTTGCAACCTGCAAGGCCATTTCTTTTGCAACCTCAGCACTTACAACACCATACTCATTTATGAGTTCTTCTGGAACACCTAGCATTTTAGTTTTTATTCTGTTTGAATATGTGACAATTCCGCACTCAAATACATTTGACGCACCCGAAACACTTGTTAAAGTTTCTGCAAGCATTCCGCCTGTACAAGACTCTGCGGTAGCAATCTTCATGTCCCTTTCTTTAAGGAGGGAAACAACGCTACACTTAAGTTCGTCTATTAATGGAAGCGGATTGTCTGGGTATATTATTTTTTCTTTTTCAAGAGTGACGAGGTTCAAATGAATATCCCCTTTGTGCGATTCATTATTTCTGGAAGGCATCTATTGGAACAAGTCTTGTTCCCTCTACTGCACGCTCAATGAGTTCGTCCATTTTAAGAGCGGCTTCAGCCTCAACTACTGCAGCAATATCCGGCTTAAGTCTTGGATGCTTTGGTGTAAATACAGTACAGCAGTCCTCATATGGCTGAATTGAAATGTCAAAGGTATCTATCTGTCTAGAAATTTTAACTATTTCATCTTTATCCATACCTATAAGGGGTCTAAACACTGGTATTGTTGCAACAGCATCTGTACAAGCAATTGCTGGAAGTGTTTGGCTTGCAACCTGTCCAAGGCTTTCGCCTGTTATTATTGCTCGGCCCTCTTCACGAACTGTTATTCTTTCTGCAATTCGCATCATCATACGACGCATAATAATTGTAAAGAGTTCCTCTGGACAATCGTCCTTAATATGCTCTTGAATTTCAGTGAACGGAACCACATAAAGGTTCATATGACCACTGTATTCTGAAACCTTCTCAAGAAGCTCGTGAACCTTTTGTTCCGCTCTATCAGAGGTGTACGGCGGAGATGCAAAGTGAACCGCGTCTAACACGAGTCCTCTTTTTGCCATCATATAGGCAGCAACCGGACTGTCAATTCCTCCGGAAATCATAATAGATGCTTTTCCAGCGGTTCCAACTGGCATTCCGCCTGCACCCTTCTTTTGATTTCCTCTTACAAAGGCGTATTGGTCACGCACTTCAACTGTAACAATTACATCTGGATTATGTACATCCACACGAAGGTGTGGATATTTTTTTAGAAGATATCCTCCAGTCTCACGACAAATTTCTGGAGACTTAAGAGGGAATTTTTTATCTGATCTTTTTGCTTCAACCTTAAAAGTATTTGCCTCTTCTAAAGTATCCTTAAGATATTCACCTGCAACGTGCAATATTTTCTGCATGTCTTTTTCAGCAACTGCTGCTCTTGAATATCCAGCAATACCAAAAATTTTAGATACAACCATTTCTGCATCTTCCATATTTGGATTCTCAGATGTTGGATCTATCATTATTGTGGATTGAGACTTTGTAATTTCAAAATCCATTATTTTTGAAAGACGCCTTTTTATATTCTTGACTAAAGCATCTTCAAAGGTGTTTCTATTAAGTCCCTTTAAAGCAAGCTCACCATTTTTTATGAGTATTACTTCCTTCATTTACTTTTCCTCAACATTCCATTTGCTTCAATTATTTTATCAGCAAGATATTCTGTTTCCTCTTTTGTATTAAACCTAGAGAAGCTGATTCTTATTGCAGAATCAATTACTTGTATTGGTAAATCCATGCTTGTGAGCACCTTACTTCTGTGTCCCTTCGAACAAGCAGATCCAGTAGAAACGCATATTCCCTCAGATGAGAGATAGTTGCGAAGCACCTCTGATGGAACTCCAACAAGAGAAATGCTAACAATGTATGGAAGTGCTTCCACGTGTGAATTTACCTTCAAATTTGGAAGACAAGACAATCTGTTTAAAAGATAGTTCTTTAAAGATTGTACGTATTCATAGTCTTCTGAAAGAGAACCCCACTCATTTACTGCTGCTGCAAACCCAGCAATACTTGGCATAGCATGTGTTCCAGACCTTACATTCTCCTCTTGGCCACCGCCAAGAACATATGGAGTAAGCTTTGTTCCCTTTTTGGCATAAAGAGCACCCTGTCCCTTTGGTCCATGGATTTTATGTGAGCTGACGCTTATTAAATCCACACCAAGTTCAGATGGTCTTATAGGAATTTTTCCGTATGCTTGAACTGCATCGCAATGAATTTGTGCTGGAGAGCCACATCTTTTAACTGCACGTCTTGCTGCAGCTACTGGCTGAATACTTCCAACCTCGTTATTTACAAGCATCATACTTACAAGAATTGTATCCTTTGTAATTGCTGAAAAAATATCCTGTTCGCTTACTATGCCAAATTTATCTACTGGCAATCTAATTACCTCGAAGCCTTGTTCTTCTAGGCGATTCATAGCCTCTGCAACACTTGGATGCTCAATTGAGGTTGTAACAATTCTGTTTCCTCTTCTTCTGAGTGCCATTGCAGTTCCCATTATGGCAATATTGTTACTCTCGGTACCACCGCTAGTAAAAAAAACTTCGTTTGGGTTGCAAGAAAACGAATTGGCTATGGTACGTCTTGAATTGTCAAGAAGCGCCTTGGCTTCGTCACCCTTTATATGCAAGGAGGATGGATTTCCATAGTTTTCTGTCATTGCTAAAACCATTGCTGAGACAGCAGCTTCTACAGGCTTGGTTGTAGCACTGTTGTCAAAATAACATTCCAACTTTTTCCCCTCCGTATTAATTAAAATATATTCTTATACATCATACTATTATAAAGCAATATAAAGTGACACGCAACAATTAATTGGCAAAAATAACGTATTATCGGTATATTTTTAGGGTTTTGAAGCAAAAATAATAATACATTTTTGCATAGGTGGTTAAAAAGAATGAAATGGACTGACAAAAAATTAAAAATATTTTATTTTTCTCT
>DCGS01000022.1:26000-29360 GCA_002314645.1 Ruminococcaceae bacterium UBA1772 | reverse complement strand
CGTCTTGTCTTGGAAGGACGGCTGCGTAGGTGCCTATGGTTAGGGCGCATGGAAGGACATGACCACCGTTGTAATCTGTGTGTTCTCCTATTAGGTTTACTCTTCCAGGAGCAAAGAAGGTTCTTGGTGTTTCTTCTGTTTGAAAGAGTTCCTTGTATTTTCTAATTACTTTATCTTTCATTATTTTGTAACTCCAAAGTCAATTACTATTGGGGCAAGACGTTCGTGGGTAATTGTGAGCTTACCCTTACCCTTCTTGCCCTTTGTCTTAACGAATGTACCTGTGTAGCCGCCACGGAGTGGTACTATTTCAGGGCCAATGAGTTCAATGCTACCAGATGCATTGAAGACTATTGGGTCGTTTGAGAATGTAAGGACGTTACCATCTTTAGATACAAGTGCAACGTTTACTGTTGCAACGTCGTATGTTGTGTCTTCTACAAGGTCTGTATGGTCTACAGTTACTCGAAGTTCAATATCATTTACAGGGGCCTTTGTTACGGTCTTTACTACCTTGCCGTCCTTTACGGCTTCAAAGGTGTAGACGGTAACGTCTGAACCCCAGTTACCTACATACTTGTAGAAAAGGTCGAAGCCCTTTTGTACAGTGAGTTTTTCAGCCACCATGGCAGAGCCAAGGCCTGCAATGTTTTCAGGAGTAAAGACGCCTGCAAAGCCCTCGTTCATGTAGCCCTTAACGGCCTTTTTAATCTTTTCAGATGACTTCTCTGAAATACCTTCCTTCTCTACAAGAAGGCAGCCAATAAGATCATCCACCTTAATTGGAGGATGTGGAAGGTTACCATACTTCTCAGTGTCAGGCTCAAACTTGCGAACGAAGTCACCGTTTTTATACATGTTTACGTAGTCTGCGTTTGTGAAAATGTATACATCGCCAAGACAGCCGGCTGGGTGCTCACCAATGTCCATGCTTGAAGAAATTTCAAGAACAGGATGCTCGTCCTGCTGACTTTCATATACGGCAGCCGCAAGCTTATGGTTTCTGAACATGTCAAGTACGCCGTGGTAGCAAATCTTGTCTCCAGAACCAAAGTCCTTGTGTGTGTTGTAGTCGGCCATGCACCAGCCAAAGCAGCCAGAAATGCCGTTGTCCTCTGCATACATGTCGTTAAGAACATTTGCGTGTCTTAGTGCGTGTGAAAGTCTGTGTTCCTCACAGTCAAATGACTTTGTTGGGAACATGTGACCATTGAATTCAGAAACTAGGTATGGCTTCCAAACCTTTGGTGTTACCTTGAATTTCTTTGTAAGGCCTGGGTTGTTTCCAGTATGAGAGAAGTCGTTGAATGCATATACGTCTTCAAGAAGGTTTGACATTTGAATGAATCTTACGCCACTTGTCTGTCTTGAGTCGTCAAGCTCATGTGCAATTCTGTTTGCCTCCTTGTAGAGCTCATTGTCATCCTGCGATTCATTTACTCGTACACCCCAAAGAACAATACTTGGGTGGTTTCTATACTGTTTTACCATGTCAGCTACATTAGTAAGGTGCTGCTGTTTCCACGCAGCATCTCCAATGTGCTGCCAGCCTGGGGCTTCGGTGAATACAAGGAGTCCCATTCGGTCACACGCGTCAAGGAAGTACTTAGACTGTGGGTAGTGACTTGTTCTTACAGCGTTTAGACCGAGTTCTTCCTTTAACACCTTCGCATCGTGCTCTTGAACTGACCTTGGCATTGCATATCCAACATATGGATATGCCTGATGTCTGTTAAGACCACGAATTTTTATCTTCCTACCGTTAAGGTAGAATCCATCCCTTCTAAACTGTGCCATTCTTACACCAAAGTATACTTCTTCAGTGTCGAGTACGTCTTCATTGTCTTTAAGGATGACCTTTGCCTTGTACATAACTGGATTGTCAAGATTCCAATCCTGAAGCTTTGAAGAAGAAAGAGGAATTTTAAACGTATTTCCTTCCATGTTATAGAAGTCAGTTTCAATTATTGGCTCCTCATTTCCCTCTTCAAAAATTTGAAGTCCTACGAGCTTATTCATGTTGTATTTGCCGCCGGCAGTAATATCCGCCTCAATATTACGCCAAGGCATAGTATTGTCTACAGTCTTTACAAAGACATCCTCAATGTATGTCTCATTCTTTACGTCAATATATGCCTCACGGTAGAGTCCACCATATGTAAGGTAGTCAATTACATGTCCGAATGGTGGCACATTCAGACTTTCCCTAGAGTCAAGGACTACCTTAATTTCGTTGTCCTCACCAAGGTTTACGGCCTTGGAAATGTCAGCAGAAAACGCAGTGTAACCACACTCGTGTGTTGTTACAAGTTTTCCGTTTACGTAAACCTCGGCCCTATGGGCTGCGCCCTCAAATGTAAGAAAAAGACACTTGCCAGAGAGTTCCTCTGGAAGGTTAATCTTTTTCTCATAATATGAAACAAACTGGTATTCTTGCTCGCTGAAGTAGTTAAAAGGGAGAACCTTATTTGTGTGCGGAAGACGCACCTTCTCCCTTTTCTTCTCTCCTTCTTTAGAAAAATACCAGTCATTATTTAAATAGATTCTATCTAGGCTCATATTGACCTCCAAAAAGACGAAAAAATAATACAAATATTTTACCACTTTAAGTCCTTAAATACAACAAAATACACCCCAAGTTTTCACTTGGAGTGTATATGTAATAATCTTATTCAATTACAGGAAGTTCAGCGCCTCTGTTAGCAATTTCCTTCATGTAGTTGTGGTAAACTTCTCTTGTTTCACCAACAGCCATGTAAGAAGTATGATCCTTCCACTCAAGTGGCATTACATGCCAAATGCCTGGCTTTGAAGAGTCGTTTGAAACGAAGTCTGTGTGTTCAGCGTTGAATGGATATCTTGAAGCCATAACGTTAACAATACCGTCGTTTGGCTGCCACTCTTTACCAAATTCCTTTGTCTTATAGAGACACTCGAAAATTGAGAAGAGATAGAATGGTGTCCACATATCCTTTGTAGGAAGCTCTAAGAAACCGAAGTGTGTCTTAGTTCTTCTTCCGCCATATGAGAAGTAGTAAATGTTGTCATATGTCTTGTAGTTCTTCATTGACTCCTGAGCACCTGTTGTTGAAAGTTCCCAGTAAATGTTGTCTTCTTCCTTACGAACAAGACGGTCAATAGCAGCAATTGCAGCCTTCTTGTCTGGCTTGTTTTCCTGGTTAACAAAGCCCCACTGATCCATACCAAAGTCATAGAGCTTCTGGAACCATGTACCACTTGTCATTCTACCAATTGTGTAGAAGAGCTTAGCCATTGGAATTACGAGTGGACGACCAGCGTCTGGAAGAGTTACACCGTTGTGTGTAGCTGCAAGTGTTGTGCAAGAGTGAACCCACTTCT
>DCGS01000022.1:24724-25934 GCA_002314645.1 Ruminococcaceae bacterium UBA1772 | reverse complement strand
TTTCCTCTGCTGAACCTTCAGCAAGAAGGTGAATAAGAGTTCTAACTGTTGGGCCACCGAATGAGTGTCCAACAAGGCAAACCTTCTGAATTTTTCCAGCTTCGTCAAGCTCACCCCAGTTCTTTACATAACCTGGGTATGTTCTACCATAACGAGCGTGTCCGTTGCGCTCTGAGTGAACCTTACCGAAGTCTACAGTACCACCCTTGATCATTGCATAGAGGATACAAGCTCTGTCCCACATGCTGTTGAAAGGACCAATGTGTGGAGTGAAGCACTGCATGCCTTCCTCCATGATTGCCTCTCTTGCATTACCCTTGTACATACCGAAGCAAGGCATGAACTGGTTAATGTAAGACTCTGTACCCCAGCAAAGGAATCCATGAACAAGGATTACTGGATAGTTATTTGTCTTTGCCATAATTTACCTCCAAAAATTTTTAAATAAAAATAACAGATATATTCTAACATAGAACAACACCCACTTGTTGATTTATTTTTTACACCAAGAATAGAAATGGTTGTAACTGTTTTGTGCATTTTAGACAAATAAATTGTTACATTTTTATCACATCATTTTCGTCATAATTGAAATGCTTTATATAATATGGTAAAATGTTGTCACTTTTGTTATTTAAGGAGAACTTATGAAAATTTTCAGAAAAGGCATAGAAGCCAGCTTTAGAACTGAAAAGCTAATAGCACTACAGTATGGTCAATCAAAGGTAACTTTCTTTGTCTATATGTTCCTTCGTGCAATAGTAATTGCACTCATGATTCTTTCAATAGTAAGAGGTCGTTATGACATTATACCAATGTGTATTTTGACACTTATCCTCTTCACTCTCCCTCCTATTTTTGAAAGACAATTTAACGCAGACCTCCCAACATTCTTTGAGGTCTTTGTTCTCCTATTCATTTTCAGTGCAGAAGTGCTTGGAGAAATATTTGCATTCTATGTAAAAATTCCTTTCTGGGACACAATGCTTCATACAACTTCAGGCTTTATGATTGCTGCATTCGGCTTCTCCATGATAGACATAATGAATAAAGATATTAAATTTAAATTCAAGCTTTCCCCTATATATGCGTGTTTAAATTCACTTGGATTCACAGCACTCGTTGCAATTCTCTGGGAATTCTTTGAATTCTTTATGGACTACTTCTTTGGTCTAGACATGCAAAAGGACACAGTAATTACAAAATTCCA
>DCGS01000022.1:0-24512 GCA_002314645.1 Ruminococcaceae bacterium UBA1772 | reverse complement strand
AACAAGATTGCATCTATGTTCATCCCAGTTAAACGTGACTGGAAGAAGAACCCACCAGACCCTGAAGTAGATTATGCAAAGCGTATACTTGAACTTGAAGCTGAACTTCAGGCTGAAAGAGAAAAGAATCTTTTAGAGGCTGAAAAGTCGGAAGACGAAGAAAAGAAGGACTAAGAATTGGAACAGACGTATAAAATTACATTAAATAAAGCATGGAAGCATTTTAAAACCATAACAAGACACAGAAACAAGGTAATGGTTAACTGCTTTAGAGCAGGCATTCCTCTTCAAGGACTCACCCATGACCTTTCAAAATATTTGCCATCCGAGTTTTTAATTGGTGCAAAATATTTCCAGGGAAATAGAAGTCCAAACGTTATGGAAAGAATTGAAACAGGTTATTCCAGTGCGTGGATGCACCACAAAGGAAGAAACAAGCACCACTATGAATACTGGTTTGACAATGACGACTCAACACTCACCATTCAACCTGTTGAAATGCCAGTAAGATATGTCGTTGAAATGTTCTGTGACCGCGTATCTGCCAGCAAAATATACAGAGGTAAGAATTATACAGACAGAACCTCTCTTGAGTATTTCGAGGCACACGACTACAGAGTAACCATGCATCCAAACACCAGAGAACTCCTCTCCTCTCTTCTTGTAATGCTTGCAGAGGAAGGCGAAAGAAAGACTTTCAAATACATAAGGAAGCTTGTCCGTGAGGATAAGAAAAACGGAGGAAAATAAAATGGCTGAAAAAAAGGATCAGAAAAAAACCACAAAGGTTGAAGAAGTAAAAGAAACTGAGGAAGTTAAGGAAGAAGTCAAAGAAGTTAAAGAAGAAATTAAAGAAGAAGCTTTAGCTGTTGTTGAACCAGAACCAATTCCAGACAAGAAACCAGAACCAAAGCCAGAGCCAAAGGTTGAATCTAAAAAGAATAAAAAGCTCTATGATAGTGTTATGACAACAGGAAGTTTCCTTGCCTCTTTCCTACTCCTTTTAATTCCTGGACTCAACATTGTTCTTGTAATTCTTTGGGCACTCGGTGCTGCAAGAAACAGAAACAAGGTTCACTTCTCAAGAGCCGCAATCATCTTCTTCCTTGTTGAAGTGCTCCTTACACTTGCAATTGCTGGCGGTTCATACATTTATGTAAACACACAGCAGACAAGAATTCTAAAGTATGCAGACGCAAAGACTCACGGTCTTCTTACATATTTTGAGGTCAATTCATTCAATGACCTTCCAAAGCTCCTTAACATTCCTGCTTCCCTTGTAAGCAAGGAAGAACCAGAGCCTGAAAAAGAGCCAGAACCAATTCCAACAAGAATCATTGTAAACCCAGAAGAAATTACTTCTTACGAAGCATTCATGAAGCTCTACAACGACGCATATGCTCCAAAGGAAGTAACTACTGCTCCTGAGGGAACTGAAGAAACAACTGCAAAGGTTGAAACCACCCCTGCTCTTTCAGACATCTTAACTAAATACAATGTAGATCCAAAGGAAGCAACTCTTTGCTACATTGTTATAGACAACGAAAAGACTTCATGCATTATTGCCTTTGAACCTACAACAGGAAAAATGCAGACAGTTCCAAGCATTCAAATGAATGACCAGGTTATTGTCATTGGAGGTGCTAAGTAATGGCTTTTTGTACTAAATGCGGAAGCGTGCTTAACGAAGACGGCGTTTGTGAGAATTGCCTTAACAAAAAAGACATGCCAGACACACCTTTTGACAAGGCTGTGGATGCCATAAAGAACGCTCCAGATGAAACTGAAGAATACGACAAAGACGACATTAAAGAAAACATCTTCTTTGCAATAATTGCCTACTTTGGAATACTCATTTTAATTCCTGTTATTGCAAGACCAGATTCAAAGTTTGCAAGGTTCCATGCAAACCAAGCACTCGACCTTATTATTCTTTCATTAGTATATGGAATCATTGCTTCAGTTTTCACTTCTATTGCCTTTATAAAAGGTACTGCATTTGGAATATTCATTCTTGGTATATTCCTAATTGTGAGCGTCGGAATATTCCTCCTCTGGATTTTAGGAATTGGCAACGCTGCACAGGGTAAAGCAAAGCAGGTTCCTTTCATAGGAAAAATAAACTTACTTAAATAAGAAAAAGGACTTCGGTATTCCGAAGTCCTTTTATTTTGTTTATTTTTATGTCGTTTATTTTCATTTATACATGACGTTTATATCTACATATCCGTCTATGCCAGGAACCTTACCTGTGCAGCTACACTGCCACATTACATAGTCACCAGCGTAGTCTGTTTGCTTGGTGTAATGTGCAAGCCATACAGGGTATTCTGGGCCTAAATACCACACCTGCTTTTCAAGGTAGTACTTACTTGTATAAAGGTAGCCGTCAAAGCCCACCTGACGCATAATGTCTATAAAGATTTTACCGTTGTCGTTAAACTCGTTAAGACTTATATTCTTACTTCCAAGGTAGCTAAAGCTCTCCCAGTCGTATGCAATTGGAAGGTCTGGTTGAAAGTCATTTGAAACAAGGACCTCCGTTACATATACGGCCTGTTCAATTGACTCCTCCAGACTTGTTGAGTAGCTGTAGAAATAGGCTCCAACAAGAAGGCCAGCCTCCTTGGCACCTTTGAAGTTTTGAACAAACTTGGAATCTGTCTTTGGTTTACCACCAAAGCCATCCTGTGCACCAAGTCTTATCATGACAAACTCAACGCCTGCGTCCTTAACCTTTTGCCAGTCAATATCACCCTGCCACTTTGAAACGTCTATGCCAATTTTGTTGTCGCCCGTCTTATACGTTGCAATTGCATCCGCAATTGGAAGTGTTGGCCCCTGACTGCTTGTGGTATTATCCTTCTCTCCCTCCGTTTTCTTCACCTTTTCAATTACATTCAAGGTGAACGGAAAACGAGTAGTATTACCCGCAGCATCTGTGGCCACACGCTCTAGGCTATACTTACCAACCTTGTTTAAATCATATGTACCAACGACCTTACAAGCAACCTGCTTGTCCACGTCGTCCATACAGAGAAGCGGTCCTGGAACCTTCTCTGCTCCCTCTTCAACAGTAAATGAAGAACCTGAAAGAATGAGCGGAGCCCTTGTGTCCGGCTCCTCCTCATTATGTATACTTATGAACTGCTGAATGAATTCCTGTGTTTCAGTTTCCAGGACCGCATTTTCCTGTGCACCAAGAAGAAGCAGTCCACCCGAATATGCGGAATAGTCTCTAAAGAATGCAAGATATACTAAAATTCCACAAACCAAAACAATAGGAACTACAATTAATTTTTTTAAATCCTTCGCCTTCATTAGTTAAATCCTTTAAGCATTACTTCAAAATCATCTGGAGAGTCACAAGTTTCAAGTTCTATGACTGTGAAATAGTATTCGTTGTAGTCAGAAACAAGGTAAAGATGATATCTTACTCCTGAATCGCCGAATGAGCTTTCCCATTTATCTTTGTAGATGAAGCCAATGTAAGCATTACCTTGGATTTCAGTTTCAACGTCTTTTACGAACTTGTATTCCTCTGCTGTGTCTTTCTCGTATTCTTTTTCATAGTCATACATTGTGTTTGCATTATAGTAGCCATAGTAGTCTTTGTTTATGTACTTAATTGAAAGACTTGCTGTGTAGTCGTCGTTGCTTGTTTCGAATTCATCTACATAGCCAAGACGACAGTCATCATAGAAAAATGTTTTATCAAATTCCTTTTGAACTTCATATGTTATGCCCATGTAGTCATTCGTGTATACTTGACGGTCTTCATCATATTCACCGAATTCAAAGTATTCAGTGCCTATGAAGTCTGAGTCGTCATTTAAGTAGTCATCAAATTCCATGATTACTCCAAGTGCCATAAAGAAGATGAAAATACCAAGGAATATAAGTGCGCTAACCTTTGGTGTTACAGGCTTTGCCGTTGATGCTTTTTTGTTAGTGTTTATAGTAACAACTGGTTTTGCAACTTTAACCTTTGGTTTTGCTTTTGCAGCTTTAATGTCGTCTTCAACTATTGGACTCTTTTCCACGTGGTTCTTGTCCACGTTAAGATGAGAAGAATACCTAGATTCCTCGCTTTTCTTTTTGCTTTCATCTAGCATGTTGTTTATTTTTTCAAGGAGGTTAGAAGAGAATGAATCGCGATTCATTTCCTCGAATCTTTTCTCTGCGTTAGTCTTTCCATCCCTTGATCTAACAACGTCTAAGCTGCCGTCAAAAGGTCTTGAATCCTCATATTTAATTGCACCTTTAAGAGTTGTATCCTGGCCGCAGAAAGGACATTTTACAACCTGGTTGTCCATTCCTGTACCACAGTAGTTACAAACCTTCATACACTCACCTCTTATGAGAACATAGCCATTACAGATGCCAACTGGTCAGCAGAACCTGCCTCTACATATATTTCAAGTACGTAGCCGTTTACCTCAGCAACAAGCACTTCAATATAGTAGGTGTAGTTTGCATCTAATGTTTTCTTGTATATAACACCATTAAACTTGTTTCCACCGAACGATGCAGAAGCACTGTCATTAATCATTTGACTATTTCCAGTCTCTGCCTGAGAAACATAGTTCTTAAGAGCTTCTGAAGCAGAAGAATAAAGGTGGTTAGTCATTGACTTGTAGTTAATGGAGACAGATGCACTCATGTCTCCATTAGAAGCCTTGAGGTCTGTTGGTGCAAGTATGTTACTGAAGTTTCCCTCTACATAGCCTGAAAGGTTCCAGTCTGCTGGAGCATTGAATTTAACACCAGAGAATGTGCTGTAGTAAGAGGCGCCAGAAACAGTACCGTACACGAAGTTAGAATTTGAGTTATCTTGTGAAAAATATGGTGAAGATGTTCCCTCGCCCCTTGTACCCCAGGCAATTTGTGCAAGTTCATCTTCATTACCCGAATAGGTGTAGGAACCTGTGTGGTCTCTTGATGGAGTAGCATTTGGATCTAGGAATCTGTCCATTGTTTTTACAAAGAATGCCGTTGCAAAAATTATAAGAAGAATGAGTGAAACACCAAAAGCAATGGCAAGTCCAATTACAAGTTTCTTCTTTTTTCTGCCGTCGTCACCTATTAAATCTTGACCCTTCTGAAGCTGGTCGTTTAAATCTAGTCGCATGTTTTTTGTCTCCCAAAAATTATTTACCGCTTATACCGTCCATAATGTTTCCAATGTCATAAAGATCTGTTGAAACCATGGTAATGAGGATGTAGTAGTCATCACACTCAGAAATTAAGCTGTAGTCGTAGCTTACGCTTCCGTTCTTGTCTGTAACTCTTGAAGCAATCTGATAGAAAGACATCTTGTCCTTTGCGTCTTTTCCATATGGATAGAATCTTGAGTCATCAGCCATTTCAAGCTTGTAACCACTCTGCTCATAATCAGTATATGTTTCTTTTATGTGCTTTATATATCCCTTAATGTCTTTGTACTCAGAATAGTATTCCTTATTTACGAAATCTACGTAAACAATCTTTGTACCAAGTGCATTTTTAGCATAGAAATCATACACAAGTGCATTCTTTTTTCTCATGCTGTCAGACACATTTGTCTTTTCATAGAGCTCATCTATTTCCTTCTCATTGTAGATTTTAAATTCTTCTGGAAGAGTGAACTTAATGTCTGCCATTTTGCAGGTGTATGAATTCTTCTTCTGGTCAACTACACCACTCTTGAATGAAGAGCTTGTTTCTTCATTTTTAGATGGCTTTGTTGTGCTTGGAGTTTCATTAAAGAAGTCGAAGTCTTCATCGTCAAAGTCAAAGTCGAAATCTTCATCATTATAGTTTTCGTCCATAATATCATTGAACTCTTCAATATATTGATCAAGTTCTCCAAGCTTCTCATTGAAGTTGCTTGGTGTAACACCAAGCGTTGCAAAAAATGCAAAAATTCCAAGCCAAACAAGAAGATGAAGACCTACAACAACGCCAACAACTATAAGAATAATTTTCTTTGCGTTAGCAGGTTTCTTCTCTACTGGCTGACCTACTCTGCCTGTGTCTGGGTTTGTAGCCTTTTCTGGCTCCTCTGCTGCAACCTTCTTAACTGGAGCACCACAGAACTGGCAGTACTTGTCATTCTCATTTATATCTTTTCCACAATATGTGCATTTCATAACAAAACCCTCACTTTGTGACATTTATTATTTTATTAATATAAATAACGACACAATATTATCACAAAAAAATAATGTCGGCAATAAGATAAAACCTCATTACCGACATTGTTATAAAAAATTAATTATTCAGAAATTTTATTTTAAGAGCTGTTCAAGTGCAGCAAGCTTTACAGAGATGATAAGAAGCTCTGTTGCATCTGCAAGTTCCTCTACTGTTGGGAATGTTGGAGCAATACGAATGTTCTTATCCTCAGGGTCCTTGCCGTATGGGAATGTTGCACCGCAGTTTGTAAGCTTTACGCCACCCTCTTTACAGAGCTGCCATACTCTCTTTGCTGTACCTGGCATTACGTCAAGGCTAATGAAGTAACCACCATTTGGCTTAGTCCATTCAGCAATTTCAAGTGGAGCAAGTTCCTTCTGAAGAGCAGATAAAACTGCTTCAAATCTTGGAGAAATAATATCTGAAAGAAGAGCCATATGGCGCTTAACACCAGCAAGGTCTTTGAAATACTGAACATGACGGAGCTGGTTAATCTTGTCATAACCAATTGTCTGGAATGAGTAACGTCTCTTTATGTATGCAAGGTTGTCTGCATTTGCTGCAAGAACTGCAACACCTGCACTAGAGAATGAAACCTTAGAAGTTGAAGCAAATTCAACTGCTCTGTCTAGGTTTCCAGCCTTTTCACACTCTTTGAGCATGTCAATGAGCTTATCCTCTTTACCAAAGAGATCATGAATTACATATGCATTGTCCCAAATAATACGGAAGTCATCTGCAGCTTCCATCTTAGCAAGTCTTCTTACTGTTTCATCTGAATATGTAACACCTGTTGGGTTTGAATACTTAGGAACGCAGAACATACCCTTAACCATTGGGTCTTTAACAAGGCTTTCAACAACATCCATATCTGGACCTGTTGCAGTCATTGGTACGTTTATCATTTCAATTCCCATGTATTCACAAATTGTGAAGTGTCTGTCATAGCCTGGAACTGGGCAAAGGAACTTAATTTTGCCCTGCTTTGACCAAGGCTCACTCTTAACAGATGCACCAAATGTGTAGCACTGAAGAATGTAGTCAAACATCATATTAAGGCTTGAGTTACCACCAACAAAGATTTTCTCTGCTGGTACATCAAGAATTTCACCAAAGAGCTTCTTGCATTCTGCAAGTCCGTCAGGACAACCGTAGTTAAGACAGTTGATTCCTTCCTCTGACTTGTAGCCACTCTTTGAGTTTACAACGTCAAGAAGACCAAGAGCCTCGTCAATTTGTCCTGCTGAAGGCTTTCCTCTAGACATGTCAAGGCTGAGTCCGCGTGACTTAAACTGATTATAAAGGTGACGAACTTCCTCTTGCTCTTTAAGAAGTTCGCTCTTACTCATTTCTGAATATTTCATTAATATCTAACTCCTAAAAAAATGTCGGATACAAATATAATACATATTTAGTCATTTTGCAATAATTTCCAGCATATTTTTTGACAAAAATGCAATTTTTATTTTTATAACTTGCAAAACAGCCTTAACTATTACCCTGTCCTATCCTTCTTAAATTAAATTCAACATCCACTTTTACGGAATTTTCATCAATATTACCTGGGAAATATTTTTCATGAGCTTTAAAGTAGTCTGGATAAATTACAAAGACTCTTCTTCCAAAGCCAAAGACGTCACTTCTGTATTCTGTCAAACACTTTAAAATTGTTTTATCTATGTCCTTTTTTATATATTCAGAAACTGTTTTTGTAACCTTTTCAACGTGGTCCTTGTCAAATCTTTTTTCAGGTGCTTCCTGCTGTTCAACAAGGTCTCCAGTCACTCTAATTTTCACAAAGAAAACTGGCTTGCCATTTCTTATATACGTTTTTACATCCGTCTTGCTTTCCACTATTTTGAAAGTTAAAAGTCCCAATTGTTCATTTTCAATATTTAGGGTTCCACTTTCAAATTTGTCATTAACAAAGAGAAGGCTTCTGCCTTCAGTAAGGTCTAAATCCCCTACATACTTCTCATTATTCACCACTGCAAAGCCTGAAAGGCAGGTGTATTCATCCTTGCCTTCAGTCTTTTTACTGAGCAGTGGAATATACTCAGATGTGCATTTATCCGTGTACATATTTGTAAGCTGCGCCATATCCATTTCTGTGGTGTAGCCGTTATTTTTTCCTGACTCAAGAAGTGTTTCAATTTCCTCCGAAGGGAAAGCAGAACCACCTTCCTTAATACGGATCATTTCCTCAGCTGTACCGTCCTTTGCAACGGCCACAAGAACACCAGAACGTGTTTTGTAGTCTCTAACAAAGAAGTCGACAACATTCATAAATCCCTTCTGGAACACGCTCTTTCCAAGAATAATTGCCTTCTTCTGTGAATATACGACTGTCTTTCCCAATTCAATTGACATCTTCTCAACCGCAGAGGAAATAGTCTTTCCCCTATACTGCATAACCTTTGTCATATTTCCCTGTGCGGACGCTTCCCCGAGCGATTCATTCACGTCAAAAATTTCAACAGTTAATATATATGAATCAGTTTCCTTGTCATAGTCAATTCCTATTCCTGAAACAATAGTAATATTCTTTATATCCTGTTCTGCATTTACATATATGCTAGATAGTATTAGAAGCGCAAAGACTAGTATTATTGATATTGTTTTCTTCATGTTTGTTCCTCATTAGTTTTATGATTGGAAGTATGATTACTAAAATTACAAAAAACGCAAATGGATAATATATTTTTTCAAGTAGCAACCTAGATGAATAGTTTTCTTTCATTAGTAGGATTATTAGCCCTACAGATGCTGCAATAATCAAGGATGCATCCTTATTCTTAACTTTTGGGAATACCGTAACTAAACAGTCCTTTGAAATATAAATAAAGATTGCAACCCTAATAAAAATGCATACAAGCCAAGATGATGTTATAAATGCATCTAGTCTTTCAACAAAGCCTAAAGTTGAAAGCGAAGTTAGTGAAAACAATGGGAAAAGCTGAGTTTTTCCATAGTCTCCTAAAACTCCACTTTGCCAGCCCACCATTATAAGTAGAAAAGCCATTGTTGTTAAAAGCCAAGGATAAATGAAATTCTTTGTTCCGCCCTTTATCTTGTCTTTTAAGAAAACTGGAAAAAAGAGTTCAATAGTTTGTGACACCGAAAAGAGTCCCTGCTTTAGGGGCTCTTTTATTCCGTCATAAAGAGCTGGTGTAAAGTTAATAAACTCAATTCTTCCCACCGTGGAAATTAGAACAAATGAAATACTAAATACAATAAACCCAAAGAATATTTCTGCTGTTCTGCCAAGAACGTCTAGACCCATTACTACACAGTAAAGAGAACATAGTGCAATTATTAAAAGAAAGAATCTAAGATCTGATGCTGGGAAAATAACAGTTGTTGCAAAAATATTGAACCTTGTAAGACTAATGAGTGTAAAGAAAAGCATTGCTGCAATAATTACTACACATTCAACTATTTGAAAGATTCTACTCTTCTCCTTTAAAAAACTCTCTTTTGTATCCCCATTCAAGTACTTATCAATAGGATATGCAACAATGACAAGAATAATGGTGCCTATTAGAATTTGAAGTATGCTGTCGCCACCGTTAAGAGACTTTGTACTTGTTGGCATATAAAGCAGAGTTATGAATACTCTACTTAAAAACATCATCATAAAAAGCTGTACACGGGTCAAAACACTTACCTCCGCATTTCATCCACTTCAATTTTCTTGCTCATTTTCTTCCAGCCCTGTCGCCATATGAAGTCTCTAAATGCCTTTAGGGTAATTGGCGAAAACGGCGCTGTGTACGGAATTCCGTATGGGCTTATTGACGTCATATTTATGACGAGTGCAATAAGGCCTAGAATAATTCCGTAGAAGCCGAGTGTTCCGCCAATTACTATGAACACAAGCCTTAGGACCGCTACCGGTCCGTAAATCTGTGGCATTACGAATGAACTTATGGCTGTAAGGGCTACAATAATTAGCATAGGAGCCGCAATTAGGCCAGCCGTAACTGCGGCGTCTCCAATAACCAGAGCACCTACAATAGACACGGCATGTCCAACTGTCTTTGGCATGCGAAGTCCTGCCTCACGCATAACTTCAAAAATGAGATGGATTAATATTGCTTCTATCATTACTGGGAATGGCGTCTGGAGCTCCTGACTCAAGATACTGAAAAGAATGTCACCAGGGAACAATTCCTGGTGGAATATTGTAAGTGCCACATACATTCCTGGAAGTAGCACGGAAATTAGAAATGAAAGTAGTTTTAGAAGTCGTATAAACGTTGCAAAAAATGGTCTTTCTGCATAGTCGTCAAAGGAGTGAAGATTCTCAGCAAATATGTGTGGTACGTAAATTGCATAAGGTGTTCCGTCAAGTACAATTCCCACCTTCCCCTCACAGAGTTTTGCAACCATTGTGTCTGGCCTTTCTGTAATGCCAACACCTGAAAAAAAGGAAGGATAATCCGTATCTAGAAATGGTTGCAAATAACCTGTTGAAAGGACGGTGTCAAACTCTGCATTTCCAATGCGCTTTTTAACCTCATCCAGCAATTTTTCATCAACTCTTCCATTAAGTGAACAAAGGCAAATTCTGTTGTTACCCGTCACACCCGTGGTGAGTATTTCAAAACGTAGATCAGGGCTTCTAAGGCGTTTTCTTATAAGGGTCATATTCGTCTTAAAGTTTTCTGTAAACCCTTCTCTACTGCCCCTCTCTTGAACCTCACTCACGGGTTCATCTATGCTTCTCTGTTCAAACCCCTGAACAGAGAAAGAAAGCGCCGTTTTTTGACCCTCAAAGAAGATGACAAAAAAGCCAGCCATTGCATCATCAATGGCTTCATTTATTGTCTTTATTTCTTTGGCGTCGACTTCCGTCACGACGCGTTTCAATACCTCGTCGTAGTTGTTTACGGCGGGAGGATTTCTTTTAAGTGGTCCAAGTATTGCCTGTGTCACCTGTAGGCTGTCACACATGCCGTCACACGACAAAGACAATCCCTTTATTTTGCCGGCAACAAAATCCCTGAGAATTATATCCGCACTTTTCCCAGTCCAATTCTCAACAATAGCCTTAGTAAGCTCTAAGTTGCCGTCAATATTCACATCCTCCCGCCTTTTTGGAACACTTATATAATTCATAAACACACCTCATTTTTATATTGGCTTTTTTGGGGTTATTTATGCAGTGATGGTATTTTTAGCGCATAAGTTGAAAAAATATAATTACTAAATAAAAACGGAGGTCAGTTTATGGGTGTTGTTGGCAAAACAGTAGTTTTGTACTTTTTAGTCATTACTTGCATAAGACTTATGGGCAAAAGACAAATTGGTGAACTGCAGACATCAGAACTTGTAATTACACTTCTAATTTCTGAGGTTGCAGCTGTTCCTTTACAGGATGAAAACAGATCCGTTGGAAGTATAATTGTTCCACTTATATTGCTTGTAGTTTTTGAAGTTATCGTTTCATTTTTGAACATAAAAAGTCAAAAAATACGCCATCTCTTGCAAGGCAAACCGACTGTAATAATAAACAGTGGACAAGTCGACATGTCTGCTCTAAAAAGAATTAGATATTCCATGGACGATGTCATGGAGGAACTAAGAAAAAAAGACATATTCGACATAAATGAAGTCGAATACGCCGTAATTGAAACTGATGGTACAATCAGTGCTCTAAAAAAGCCAGATAAGTGTGAGGTGACTATGGGTAACCTTGAATCATCAGTTGCAAGAATAATGCAAAAAATGAATAAAAGTAAATAAAATAATTTTGTAATTGTTTTTCCGTTGTAATATTAGGGTTTTAGTGTTATTATTTATAAGTATTATTATTTAGGAGGCATGATTATGCATTGGATTATTTGGCTTATACTTACAATTGCGTTCGTAGCAGTGGAACTTTCAACTGCTCAACTTGTTTCAATTTGGTTTGCCATAGGATGCATAGGTGCTGGTGTGGCAAGTCTTATTACTGACAGTCAAAACCTTACAATTGAAATAATTGTATTCATTGTTGTTACAGTAATTGCTTTACTTGCAACAAGACCATTTGTTAAGAAGGTTACTAAAACTTCCCCTATTCCAACAAATGCTGACTCACTCATTGGTAAGACAGCAGTTGTAACTGAGGAAATAGATAACATTAAAGCAACTGGTGCAGTAACAATTCAGGGTGCTGAGTGGACAGCTCGTGCTTTGGAAAATGACGCATGCCCTATTGAAAAGGATAAGACCGTTGAAATAGTAAAAATTGACGGTGTTAAACTTATTGTCAAATAATTAATTTAAATATTATTTAGGAGGCCCTAAAACCAATGGAAAACGAAAACAAGACAGCGGCTGAAATTGCCCGTGAAGAGCGCAAGGCTCGCATGGAAAAGACTAGCCAAAATCAGGAAAAGAAAAAGGAGAAAAAAGAAAATCAGACTCCTGCAAAGAGAAAGCTCAAGGTAATCATCCCTGTTGTAGTAGTTGTTCTTGCAGTAGCAATTGGACTCTGCTTCTTCTTTGGCGTTCCACAGAGAACATTCACTGCTGTTAAGGTAAGTGACGGTTCAAAAGTTTCACAGGCTGAATATCAGTACTACTACATGCAAGTTTACAACAACTACATGCAGACAGCATATCAGTATGAGCAGTACTACAGCGCATACTATGGCGAAGGCGTTGGCGTTATGATGACTGGTTTCGACTACACAAAGACACCAGCAGAACAGAGCTACACTCCTTCTGAAGAAGACAAGGAAGCATTCACAAAGAAGTATGGTGAAAACCCAACATGGGCTGACTTCATTGAAGAAACTTCTGTAAATGCTTGCAAGGAAATTTCTCTCATTAACAAAGAAGCTCAGAAGGCTGGATTTAAGCTTTCAGAAGACGGTACAAAGGAAATCAATGACTACATTGAAGAGCTCCGTTCTTCTGCAGCTAAAGACAACTACTCTCTTAATGCTTACCTTAAAGAGAACTATGGTCGTGGAATGACTGAATCGCTCCTCCGCTCTATTCTCATTAAGCAGCAGACATACACAGAGTACACACAGCAGAAGCAGACAGAACTTACAGATTCTATTACAAACGATCAGATTACTGCTGCATACAAGGAAAATCCTAACGAATACAACACAGTTTCAGTTCGTTACTTCACATTCGCTACTACTGCTCCAACAAGCACAGACGACAAGAAGTTAACAGACGAGGAAATTGCTGCACAGGTTAAGAAGGACAACGCTGCTAACAAAGCTAAGGCTGATGAATTCCTTTCAAAGGCTACACTTGATAACTTCTCAGACTTAACTGTTGAGTATGCTGAGAAGGATAAGGTTTCATACTACAAAGACAACGACACATACTCAAAGCTTGAAGATTCAAATGCTTCAACACTTGAGCAGTACTTCAATGAAGATGCTGTTAAATGGGCATATGACAAGGCTCGTGTAGTTGGTGACAAGCAGGTATTCTCTGCTACAGATGATGACGGTGCAGTAACATACAACGTACTTCTCCTCACTTCTCTCCCTTCAAGAGATGACACAAAACAGCCTGTAGGCGTTCGTCACATCCTCTTTGCTACAGAGAAGACAACAACTGGTGAAGATGGCCAGCAGAAGACAGAGAAGCTTCGCACACTTGAAGAAGCTAAGAAGCTTGCTGAAGACACAATGGCTGCTTGGGTAAAGAACGGCGCTAAGGAAGAAGAATTCATTAAGCTTGCTAATGAAAAGAGTGACGACACTGGTTCTTCAGACAACGGCGGACTTTATGAGGACGTTACAAAGACTTCAAGCTACGTAGAGCCATTCCTTAACTGGTGCTTTGCTGACGGCAGAAAAGTTGGCGACTACGGCATCATTGAAACAACATATGGTTACCACATCATGTACATGTCATCTATTTCTGAACTTGCTTCATGGCAGACAGAAATTAAGGAGTCACTTGCAGACACTGCATTCAATGACTACTATGACAAGGCTACATCAAATGATGTTGCTACTGCTTCCCTTTCAGGCTTCTTTGGTAAGCGTGTAAGAAACACAGTAGAAGACTATGCTGTAAGAGTAATTAAGAACGTTACTTCACAGACAGCAGGCACAAAGACAACAACAGCAGCTACTACAGCCGCTGCTGAATAATTTAAATTGTTTAGGAGGAAAACACTATGACATTTATTGAACAATTTGAAAATATTAAGAAGAAGGCTGGAAAGCTCGACACATCTGCTCTTCCAACAGATCTTGCAATGCAGGTTAACCTTACAGACGAAGACTGTGGCGGAATTTTCTACATAGCAAACATTGGTGGCGAATTCAAGGTTGAGCCTTATGACTACTATGATCACACTGTAATGGTTACAGTTAACTCAAACGAGTTTATTAAGATTCTTCAGGGTAAGCTTGATGCTACTGACGCATTCTTCCGTGGTCTCCTTCAGATTGAAGGAAACATTGAGCACGCTCAGGCAATTGCTAGTCTTGCTAAGAAGCCAGCTGCTAAAAAGCCTGCTGCAAAGAAGACAACAACAGCTAAGAAGACAGCTGAAAAGAAGGCTCCTGCAAAGAAGCCAGCAGCTAAGAAAACAACTACAAAAAAGACAACAACTAAGAAGGCTGCTACAAAATAATTATGCCAAAAAGAGGGTAACAAAAAGTTACCCTCTTTTCTTTAAATTTTGTTGTCATAAACTGTTGACATTTGTATAAATGTATCTATAATATTGTACTAATAACCTAAATTATAAAACATTATTATTGAGTGAAAAGGAGACATAAAAATGGCTTATTATTTCGAAGAACCATCTCGCACATTTGGCGAATATTTGCTTGTTCCAGGTTACTCTTCTTCAGAGTGTATTCCACAGAAGGTTGACCTTAAAACACCTCTTGTAAAGTTCAAGAAAGGCGAAGAATCTGCAATTACTATGAACATTCCAATGGTAAGTGCAATCATGCAGGCAGTTTCTAACGACACAATGGCCATTGCCCTTGCAAAAGAAGGCGGCGTTTCTTTCATTTACGGTTCTCAGTCAATTGAGGACGAGGCTGCAATGGTAGCAAGAGTTAAGAACTACAAGAAGGGCTTCATTACTTCTAACTCAAACATTACTCCAGACGCTACACTTGCTGACATCCTTGAGCTTAAGGCTAAGACAGGCCACTCTACTGTTGCTGTAACAGACGACGGTACAGCAAACGGCAAACTCCTTGGTATTGTTGGTAGCCGTGACTACAGAGTTTCAAGAATGGACCCACAGACAAAGGTTTCTGAGTTCATGACTCCAAGAGAAAAGCTCGTTACTGCTCCAAATACTACATCACTCAAAGAAGCTAATGATATCATCTGGGACAACAAGCTTAACGCTCTCCCACTTGTAGATGAAAACGACCACCTCACCTACCTCGTATTCAGAAAAGACTATGACTCACACAAGGAAAACGTTCTTGAACTCCTTGATGAAAACAAGTCATACATTGTAGGTGCTGGTATTAACACTAGAGACTACGCTGAGCGTGTTCCTGCTCTTGTTGAGGCTGGTGCTGACGTTCTCTGCATTGACTCTTCTGAGGGTTACTCAGAGTGGCAGAAGAACACAATTGCTTGGATCCGTGAAAAGTACGGAGACAAGGTTAAGGTTGGCGCTGGTAACGTTGTAGACGGAGAAGGCTTCCGTTTCCTTGCTGACTGCGGTGCTGACTTCATTAAAGTTGGTATTGGTGGCGGTTCAATCTGTATTACTCGTGAAACAAAGGGTATTGGACGCGGACAGGCTACTGCTCTTATTGACGTATGTGCTGAAAGAGACAGATACTTCGAAGAAACAGGAGTATATGTTCCTGTATGCTCAGACGGTGGTATTGTACACGACCATCATATTACACTTGCTCTTGCAATGGGCGCTGACTTCCTCATGCTTGGTCGTTACTTCTCTCGTTTTGACGAGTCTCCAACACAGAAGGTTCGTATTAACGGCCGTTATGTTAAGGAGTACTGGGGCGAAGGTTCAAACCGTGCTCGTAACTGGCAGCGTTATGACCTTGGTGGTGCTGGTAAGCTCTCATTCGAGGAAGGCGTAGACTCATACGTACCATACGCTGGTGCTCTTAAAGACGGTGTTTACACAACACTTGCAAAGGTTCGTTCAACAATGTGCAACTGCGGTGCTCTCTCAATTCCAGAGCTTCGTGAAAAGGCTAAGCTCACTGTTGTATCTTCTACTTCAATTGTTGAAGGTGGATCACACGACGTAATCCTTAAGAGCAACGTTACAGACTAATAAACAGCATAATAAAACACTAAGAGCCACCCTATTGGGTGGCTCCTATTTTTATGCTTTGTAATCTACTTTTCCCCCGAAAGAACTTGTCTTTCCTTCGGCTGCAAGCTGTCCTTCAACTTCCATAGCCTTTACTGCTATGCTCTTGTTTTCCTCGTCATCCTCGTTGGCTTTCTTCTTTTTGTAGCCGTTTGTCTTGAGGTAGTCGTTATATTCTTCTCTAAGTTGACCGGTGCGCATCCTCAGTTCACCGTCACCCTCTGAGGTCTTAATGGCTCTCATAGTGGCATCTGAATAGGCTTGTGCAGCCTGGACACTATTTCTTGCAGCTTTAAGTTGTTGCTTTAAGGCTTCACGTTCCATTTCAGCCTTCTTGTACTTTTCGTACATTTCAGGATACTTTTCAGCAAGGTACTTCATTTCTTTTGCAGTGAGCTTTTCGCCGCTCTCTGCTTTGTTTAAGATTCTCTCGCCTACTCTGTCCCTGTTCTGCTCCTGTTCAACAATACTATCTATTGTTCTGAGCTTTTCAATTGTCTTGTCGTCAAACTTGTCTGTGTCGTATTTCTTTACTGTTACAACACCATCAGAAGCTGAAGCCTTTGTAGCTGCAATCTTCTTGTCAAGTTGTTTTGACCTTGGCATGCTTAAATCCATACCAAGATTCATTCCCACTGAATGTGTATCTATTTTCAAAGGCTCACCTCCTAAATATAGTTTCATTTATTATATCGGTTAGTTGTATGAAAAAATTTAACCTCCCACTCATATACTTTAATGAATGGGAGGTTTTATATATGGTTTGTAGCTTTACTGAACTTCGTGGAAAGACAGTAATAAATAAGCTTGATGGCGCACGGCTTGGGACCGTGTGTGATATTGAAGTGGATACCGAAACAGGAAAGCTGTGCGCTCTACTTGTACTGGGCAAGGGGCGACTCTTCTCCGCGTTGACCGAAACCCTTAAGGTCAGTTGGTCAAATATTGACGTTATAGGAGAAGACACCATTCTGGTCTCTAAAACTAAAGACCAGAAGAAGGCGTTAAAAGCGCCTGTAAGCCCCGAGGCCGAGTTTTATAAGGTTTAGTCTACATCGTACCTTGCAAGGATTACAGCAGGCTTCTTGCGGATTGTATTCGCAACTGGAAGAAGACCAAATAAAAGGTTAAATCCATATGCTACTGCAAGTGCAATAAGGAGCATGTAAGGCTTTACTAAAAGCACTTGTGAGAAGTATGGAATTTCTCTTGCGAATACATCGAAGAAATAGTACGAGATTAGAATTGCTGGAAGACAAGTGAGTGTTGTAATGGCAAGAACCTCACCTGTGAACATACGGTAGATGTCCTTCTTCTTTGCGCCAATGGCACGAAGTGTTCCAACCTCTTTAATTCTTGAAAGGAATGAAGAACGGCTAATAAGGTACATTTCAATAAGAGAAATGCCCATGATGATGCCAGAAAGAAGAACTGTAGATCTTACTGTGTCTGCTCTGTCATCGTTATAATCCTTCTTTGCCTTTTCATAGGAATCTATTGCCTGGAAGCCCTTTGCTTTAAGGTCATTTACCACACCTGCTCTATCCTCTGGTACACAGAGAGCAAATGTCTTTGAGCCATTAATGCTGCTATATTTGAGTGTATTCTCATTACAGAAATAGTACTCATAGCTGTGTGGTGCAGAAGTGTAGTAACCAACAACCTTAAGTTCGACGTCATTTACCTTCTTCTTAATTGTCTTATTAAGTGGATACTCGTCTTCAAAATCCCTATTTAAAATGATTTCATAGTCATTTACTGGCCAAGCACCCTTTACAAGCTTAAGTTCATCCTTAAAGCCCTCGTAACAGGTCAATGCCTCTGGGTCTGAATATGTGTCCTCATATGCACCAAACATACCATCCGTAGCATCCTGTGAATAGTAAACACAGCTGTACATCTGCGATTCATACACGTAAAGACTTGGACTCTCTGTCTTACAAATACCAACTAAAGTAAATGATGTGCCATCTTTAAGGCGAAGTTCTCTTCCAAGTAAATCCTCTACTGAAAGAACGCCAGCCATCTTAACACCGTCTTGGTTTAAAACGTTGTTTGCTATGAATTCATCTACAACTATTTCGTTCTTATTCTTTGCCATTCTTCCAAGAGTTATATCTGCGTCAGATATAAGGTCAAGTGAAGAGATTGAACCAACGAAAGAACCAGTAACAATTGACGTCTGGTAGTAGTCGTCAAACTTACAAACTAAAGAAACATTGCCGTTACTTGGAAGTACATAGGATACTCCAGGTATTTTTTCAAACGACTCATACTCTTTAACTGTAAGGTTTGGCTTCTCTACAATGACATAGTTTCTGTTCATTGTAATGAAGTCCTTATCCTCTACTGTTAGTGTTGAACCAATACGTGCAACGCCGAACATAATAAAGAGGCCTGTCATAAGGAAGCCTACTAAAAGAAGCTTTTTAACAAGTGGGAACGATGCAACCTTTTTTACTCCATATAGGAATGATCCAAAAGGTCCAATAATTGAAGAATACTTCTTCTTTATGCTTGGGTCTCCAACTTCGTCCATGTTGAACTCGTAGTTCTCTATGGACTCTATTGTTGTTTCCCTCTTGTGGTCATCAATTACATCTATGCCAGATGCCTCGTCAATGACCTCGACGTTTATTTTATCCTTACTTTGAATGTAAACGTTTCCGTTCTTGAAAATAAGGTTAACTTGTACCTTACTGTCATTACTACCGTAAACATCTACGTTTGTTCCATTTCCAAGGAAATGTTCATGCTTTTCAAAGTCCTTAAGATAAAATACGTTGTCTATATCATAGTCAAGAGCATTGTCATGCTCGTTTTCGTAGTCGTTAACTACAGTTCCGTCTACAACCTCAACAATACGAGTTGCATAGAACTCTGCAAGCTTTCTTTCATGTGTTACGAGTACAACAAGACGATTCTTTGAAATAGTCTTAATTATATTCATAATTTCAACAGAGTTCTTTGAGTCAAGGTTACCAGTAGGCTCGTCGGCAAGGATAATGTCAGGGTTTTTAACAAGCGCTCTTGCAATACCTACTCTCTGACGTTCACCACCAGAAAGTGTGCCTGCTGGTCTATATCTGTAACGGAGAATGCCAGTCTTTTCAAGGACATAGTCTACTCTTTCCTTAATTTCATTCTTGTCCTTAATACCAACCATTTTAAGTGCAATGGCAACGTTGTCATATACAGACATTTCATCCATAAGCTTGTAGTCCTGGAAGATATATCCGACAGAAAGATTTCTGATTCTGTCCACTGTATGACTGGACTTGCCTGTAATTTTTTGACCGTTAATGTAGATGCTACCGCTTCCAACATTATCAAGACCACCAATGGCGTTAAGCATTGTTGTCTTACCGCAGCCTGACTCACCAAGGAGAGCCACAAGTCCACTGTCTGGAAGTGTAAGCGATGTATTATTTATAACGTGTATTTCATTCTTTTTGTGTCTGTTGAAATACTTATTGACGTTTTTAATTTCAATCATCTGTTACACCTCCTCTTTAAATGTGTTGATTGCACTCTTCTTAAAGAGTCTAGATGAATATCTAATACTTATGAGAAGTGAAATTACGGTAACAATTAGATAAATTGCAATGTAATCTGAAGCTCCCATATAAGTTGTAATTGCAGAAACTACAAGGTTATTAGGCATTGCGTTATGAAGAACTAGAATAATTGCTGCAGTTAAAATACAAGCAATATTTGCATCTGTCAAAAGGTCAAGAATTAACAGTCTTCTTGAAACTCCAACATTTGCACCGAGCATTCTAACTATTGAATAGTAAGAATTTCTAGATCTTAAAATGATTCTAATTACAAAGTAAGAAATGAAGAAAAGAGCTACTGCAAGTCCTATTGTTACTGAGTAACTTAGGATTTTCATTATGAGGAGCGATCCATCGCTCACTGTGGCGTCTGTAACAACTAATGCGCTACAACCCATGTCTGTAAGGACAGTCTTTGTTTCTTGAACCTTGTGTGGATCCTTTACGAAAACACTCATTTGGTAAGAATTCTTGTTAAACATTGAAGATAAATCCTCATCGTTTACAAATATGGCATTAGTCATGTAGTCATAATCTTCTTTTTTAAGGCCTGTAAGTGCGTTGAAGTTATCCTTCTTGAACACCTGAGAAATTGTTGATGTAAAGGAATCCTCAAAGTACATGTTTGAAACATTAACCTTTATTTCCTTGCCAACAGCCTTGAGATTATTTGAAATGAATACGAAATTCTCTGAACAGTAAGCCTGCCCCTTTGGAACCTTAGAGCAGCCAACTACGTTAATGCCGCCATTTGAATTGTTGTCACCATTTGCGAAGAGCTTTCCTTCATAAATTACAGATATTTCTGAAAGGTTTGAATAAAGCTTTGCCTGAAGTTTTTCAAGGCTTGCAGAGTTAAGATACAATGCATCGTAATACGCTGACATGTAGTCAATTTTTGTGGTGTCTATATATTTGATTCCTGAGACGACAAAGGATGCATCGCTCATACCGTTATCATTTGTGCTGACGTTTAATGTTTTGCCGATTAAATTCTCTGGAGAATTGCCAAGTTCATATGAACCCTTTTCAATGCCGAGCACGGCCTCGTTCTCCTTCTCTGGCATTTTACCAACGTCTACTGTGTCAAAGCCACCGAGCTTGATATCAAAGGCCATGCCGTAGAAGTAGAAATCAGACTTTGGATCCTCGAATGCTATTGCTTCGTCAATTGAAGCATCGTTTTTAATAATGTAGTCTACATTCTCTATGTCTTGAATCTTTTTAATATCTTCATTTGAGAATGCGGAGCCGTCTGCCTTCTTAACTACAACACGTTTGTCGCTTACGTTTTTAAAGAAGTAGTTACCGCCTGAAATTGCGTTCTCGTATGAGTCGCTCTTAAAGGAGGCAAGTTCTGTAGTTATGGCTACAGCAATAAAGAGGAATACGAATACAAGGAGTAAGAACTTAACAGGAATGTTGAATGCGTTTCTTACACCAAGACGAAGAAGTGGCAAAGGTTTAATGTCATCAATTTCAGACACCTTTGTCTCTCCTACATCCTTATGCTTACGAAGCACAACGTCCTCTATTATTTTACCGTCATGCATTTTAATTTTTCTTGTTACATATGGCTCAACCTGGTCATAGTTATGTGTAACTATGACAACGAGCTTGTCGGCTGCAATTTCTGAAAGGAGTTTAATAATGCCTGCAGCAGACTCTGAGTCAAGGTTACCTGTTGGCTCATCCGCAATAATTATAGGTGTGTCCTTTGCAAGGGCACGTGCAATTGCAACCCTCTGCTTTTGACCACCAGAGAGTTTTGAAGCCTTTGTATTTCTATACTCAGAAAGACCAACCTTTTCAATAAGCTCGTTTACCCTGTCTTTTACTTCCTTGCCTTTAAATCCTGCAAGAAGCATAACAAGCTCAATATTCTGATAAACAGTGTAGCTGTTTACAAGGTTGAAGCTTTGAAAGATGTTTCCTATATATTTTCTTCTATAATTCTCGAAGTCCTTTTCCGTGTAATGGCTTGTCTCCTCACCCTCAATGAACATTTCGCCTTCCTCGTATGAGTCAAGGCCTGAAATAACATTGAGGAGTGTAGACTTACCGCTACCACTCTCACCAGTAATGGCTACAAACTCGCCCATATCAAGCTTTAAATTAACCTTGGAAAAGCCAGTTGCAATAACGCCCTTACTGTAATAAAACTTCGACGCATTGGATAGTTCTATCATAGGCATACTCCTTTTTTACAATCTATGGAAATTATAACACATTTACTATAATTCCACAAAGTTACAAACAAATTAAGACAAACGCTCATATATATAAAAAAACGGTATCAGTAATGATACCGTTTTCTCTGTGTAACAAGAAAGAATATTGAAACTAAAAGTGCCACCCATTCTGCCACAACCTCGGACCACCAAACACCGTCGAGTCCAAAAAAGATTGGAAGAATTAGAACAGCTGCAACCTGGAATGCAAATGCTCTAAGGAAGGATAATGCACCTGAAATTAGGCCGTTGTTAAATGCCGTAAAGAACGAGGACGCGAATATATTCACTCCTGTTACAAGGAATGAAATTACGAATATTCTCAGTCCGTGCGTAGTCATTGCCATTAGGCCTTCATCATATGAAACGAAAAGGCTTGCAAGAGGTCTTGCAAAGACTTCTCCAAATATGAGAACAAAGAATCCAAAGGATATAGTTACAATCAAGCTCTTCTTAAACAAATTCTGCAGTTCCGAATGGTTCTCTGCACCATAGTGGAATGATACAATAGGCGCACTTCCCATTGAAAATCCAAGGAAGATTGCAACAAAGAAGAAGTTAAGGTACATGATTGCACAGTAGGCAGCTACACCGTCTTCTCCAATAATCTTTAAAAGCTGAACGTTGTAAAGCATGCTTACAAGGTTCATTGAAACATTTGAGAGAAGCTCAGAAACTCCGTTTGTAGCTGCCCTAATAAGAGGCTTTGCCTCAAACTTGAATTTTCTGAAGTGAAGTGCGCTGTCATTCTTTTTACTAAAGAAGTAAAAGAATGGGATTACACCGCCAACAACCTGGGAAAGACCTGTTGCAATACCTGCACCATAAATACCCATGTCTAGGGCTCCTACAAGGATTGCATCGCCCACCATGTTGGTAACGCCTGCGGCCACAATGACAATAAGGCCAAGCTTTGGTCTTTCTGCCGTAACAAAGAAGCTTTGGAAGAAACACTGTGTCATAAACGGTGCCTGGAATATGAGCAAAATAATTCCATACTCAATGCTGAGTCTTGCAAGTTCACCTTCTGCACCAAGGAGTGCTGTAACAGGCTTAATAACAACAATTCCCACAATACTTACAACAACGCCTAAAACAGTTGTTGCAACAGTAAAGAATGTAAAAAGGCTATCTGCATATTCCCTTTTTCCTTCGCCCATTGTTTTTCCAACAAGGGCACTACCACCAGTGCCGAACATAAATCCTGCAACACCAGTGACCATTACAAAAGGATATATTATATTTACGGCGGCAAGTGCTGTCTTGCCACAATAGTTAGACACAAAGAATCCATCTACAACGCCATAAATTGATGTAAAGAGCATCATTATAATTGATGGCAAAACGAACTTAATAAGTCGCCTTGTTGTAAAATGATCTGAAAGTTGAATTTCCATAAAACCCTCATCTTTATTTTAATTACTAATTGTTTGTTCCTTAATTACATATAATTTGTATTTCCAATTTTATATAATTTTCTTCTTGTTTACAACCTTATTTTAAAATAAACTATTATTAACAGATTTATATGATTAGAGATGAAATAATGGCTAAAGAAACAAAAACTAACGTAATGAGAATTCTTGATCAAAAAAAGATTCCATACACAGAACACACATACTTTGATGCAATAAGCGGAGTGGATGTGGCAAAAGCTCTAGGCGAAGACCCTGCGCGCTGCTTTAAAACTCTTGTAACAAGAGCTGCCAGCGGCGCATACTACGTCTTCCTTGTTCCCGTTGAGGCTACTCTCGACCTTAAGAAGGCCGCCAAAGCCGTAAACGAGAAATCCGTAGCAATGATAAAGCAAAACGAGCTTTTGCCCCTCACAGGCTACATTCACGGCGGCTGTTCTCCCATTGGTATGAAGAAGCTCTTCAAGACCACAATCCACTCCTCTGCCGACACTGACGAAACCATCTACGTGTCTGGCGGTAAAATTGGATACCAAGTTGAACTTACACTTGAAAATCTTAAAAAAGTTGTTCCGGTAAACATTGCGGATTTAACTGTATAATTACATTCTTTCAACTGTAAAAAAATGCAAAAAAGAGTGGGTTTGACCCACTCTTTTTTAATTACACATAATTAATTTTTCTAATTGTAGCCTTTCATCAACATCTTTTATTCCTAAAATATCCAGAGCATTTAACAATGAGCAATTCAGATTTTCCATAACACTTTTCAAAGCTTCACATCTTGCTTCTATTTTTCCTCTTTCAATTCCTTTTTCAATTCCGTCTTCATATATTG
>DCGS01000044.1:2801-3067 GCA_002314645.1 Ruminococcaceae bacterium UBA1772 | reverse complement strand
TGTTTTGTGACAGAAAAATAAAAAAATTTTTATTTTATGCTTGTAATATCATATGGTGTTGTCTGATATACGAAGTAGTTAAGCCAGTTTGAGTAGAGAAGATTTGCAGATGATCTCCATGTTACAGGTGGCTTTGAGGTTACCTTGCCGTTAGGGAAGTAGTTTACAGGTTCCTTAATTGGTTTGCCTGCGTCAAGGTCACGCTTGTACTCGTTGTAGAGTGTGTCTGCGTCATACTCAGAGTGACCAGTAATGAATATTTGTCT
>DCGS01000044.1:0-2724 GCA_002314645.1 Ruminococcaceae bacterium UBA1772 | reverse complement strand
GCTTCTACGTCTTCTCTGTTTATTGTTGTATGTCTTGACTGTGGAACCATGAATGTGTCATCAAAGCCACGGAAAAGCATTGAATTCTTTCTGTCAAGCTTGTGAGGATATACACCAAAAAGCTTTTCAGGAAGGCCGTACTTTTCTATTCCGTAGTGGTAGTAGAGGCCTGCTTGTGCACCCCAACAAATGTGGAATGTTGAGTGAACGTTGGTCTTACTCCACTCCATGATTTCACAGAGTTCATCCCAGTAGTCAACCTCTTCAAAAGGCATTTGCTCAACTGGAGCACCTGTAATAATCATACCGTCGAACTTTTGATTTTTAACTTCATCAAAGGTCTTGTAGAAAGAAATCATATGCTCAGCTGATGTGTTTTTAGCCTCATAGCTCTTAGTCTTTATGAGTTCAAGTTCAACCTGAAGTGGTGTGTTACCAAGAAGTCGACAAAGCTGAGTTTCAGTCTCAATCTTCTTTGGCATAAGGTTCAAGAGGAGAATTTTAAGTGGACGAATGTCCTGCTTTCCCGCTCTTGTTTCCTCCATTACAAAGATGTTCTCTGAGTTTAGAACCTTCTTTGCAGGGAGACCTGTTGGTATTTTAATAGGCATTTCTTACTTACCTCTTTTAGCATTTATTTTATCTGTAATTTTTTCTGCAAGATTTTCTGCAGTAATGAAATACATTCTTGAAGCAAAGTCAGAGAACATTCTTACTTCATTTGAAAATCCTGTTCCAGCAAAGGCTGGTTTTATATGCATTCCTCCATACATAAGGGCGTTGCCATATGCTTTGCAGTTTTCCTCATCTCCTGGCATTTTGTAGAGTCTTGATGCAATGTTTACAAGCATACCATTGCTCTTTATGTGGATTGGAGAAATGGCATTTATTAAATCGCCAAATACTTTAATGTTTACTTTTGGACCGTTACCAGTGAAGTTGTACATTGTGTCCTCTGAAAGTCCCTTTGGATATACAGGACCAGACATTGTATTTGGTTGTGCAAGCTCTTGCATGAGCATTAAAACGGCAGTCTTTTTATCTTTGCTTACCACTGTCCATTCATGGAGGTTGTCATTTCTTCCACGGTAGAAATCACCAAACTGGAAGAGTTCTCTGTACTGTTTATAGAGCTTAACCTGCTTTTTAATTTCCATTATGGCAGGAAGTCCCATGTCATTAAGGTTGCATTCATAACCTAGAACACCAAATGCTGCAACATTGAATCTTGTATCCATTGGAGTTGTTCTAAGTGTCTGATGGTTTGGACAGGATGACACGTGTGCAGTAACTGTGGACATTGGATATCCGTAGCTATAGTTGGTCATCATTTTTACTCTGCAGAGTGCGTCCGTGTTGTCACTTGCCCAAATTTGTGGGAAGTAGCAGAGCATACCAAGGTCAAATCTGTTTCCGCCAGATGCGCAACCTTCAAACAGAATGTGTGGAAACTTCTTTGTCAGTTCATCCATAATTCTGTAGAAACCAATGTAGTAAAGATGGAATACTTCAGACTGTCTATCTGCAGGAAGTGCAGATGAATAAACGTCTGAAAAAATTCTATTCATATCCCACTTGACGTAGGAAATATCAGCGCCGCCAAATATGTTTGACATGGCCTCAATTATATAGTCTTGAACGTCTTTTCTGGTTAGGTCAAGTATTCTCTGATTTCGGCCTTCAGAATGTGGCTTATTTGGAATTCCAAGTGCCCAATCTGGATGTTCACGGAACAGGTTACTGTCCGCATTCACCATTTCAGGTTCAACCCAAATACCGAAATCAAGGCCCTGTGCCTTTATCTTTTCTGCAAGCCCAGAAATTCCATGTGGCAGCTTCTTCTCGTTGTAATACCAGTCACCAAGAGATGAAGTGTCATTGTTTCTTTCACCGAACCAACCGTCGTCCATTACAAAGAGTTCAATGCCAGCAAGCTTTGCGGCCCTTGCAAGACGAACAAGTGAACGTTCATTAATGTTGAAGTAGTTTGCCTCCCAACTGTTGAGAAGCACTGGGCGTGGTTTCTTCTTCCACTCCCCACGCACAATGTGGTTCCTTACGAACCTGTGCATATTCTGACTCATGCCACATTCTCCGTTTGCAGAGAATGTCATGACTGCCTCAGGCGATTCAAACATCTTTCCGCCCTCTACAGTCACCTCGAAAAACTCTGGATTAATACCAGAAACGAATCTTGTTTTTCCATATGCGGACACTTCAAGTGCCTCGTAGTGGTTTCCACTGTATACAAGATTAAAGCCGTAGCATGGTCCAAAGTCCTCTGTTGTTTCAGGCTTTTCAACCATTACAAAAGGGTTGGCACGGTTTGAAGAAACTCCGGCAAAAGAAGAGTTCACGTGCTTGCCAGAAACCACAAGAGTGTCTGTGCGATTCATTTCTCTGACCCAAGCTCCGCCAAAATTCACGAACTTGTATCCTGCATCAGAGAAATCTATTTGTGTGCTCATAAGTCTTGAAACTTTAATATCATCCCTTGAATGATTAATGACCTTTGAGCATCTTGTTATTACATTACACTTTTCATATACGGTGTATGTAATTTGAAGTTCTATGTTGTAGTATGAATCCTTCAGTGAAACGGTTAAATTCTCCGCATTTTCGCCGTATGAGGATGGAAGCGTAGAAAGACATGGACCGCCAGTTCCAACCTTTGCGCTTTGGAACTTGAAGTCAGACGTTATGCTTCCATCTGCGTGTTTTATT
>DCGS01000040.1 GCA_002314645.1 Ruminococcaceae bacterium UBA1772 | reverse complement strand
GCGTGTCGAGGGTTCGAGTCCTTCTGCCCCTGCCAGGAAATTTAATTTCCGCTTAATCGTTGGAGATTATTGCTATTCTCAAAAACAAACACCCCTGTGTATTCAGGGGTGTTTGTTTTTCTTTATTTATTATTATTTTCTGTTATTTGTTATTATCAATTTACATATTTTGGATATTCCTGGATAGACTAATAAAAAACATAAAGGAGTGTTGTTATGTCTATTCCAGAAGTACCAAATAACAAATATAAGGGAACAAAGACTGAGAAGAATTTAATGACAGCTTATACTGGTGAGTCTGAGGCAACAAATAAGTATACGTTGTTTTCAGAGAAGGCTAAACAGCAGGGTTATGAGCAGATTGCAGAGTTTTTTAAGTACACGGCAGATAACGAGAAGGCTCATGCTGAAATATGGTTTAATGAGCTTAAGGGACTAAGTGACACAAGGGCAAACTTAGAATCTGCTGCAAATGGTGAACACTATGAGTGGGCTGAAATGTATTCAGAGTTTGCAAGCGTTGCTGAAGATGAAGGCTTCTCTGAAATTGCAGCCAAGTTTAGAAAGGTTGCTGAAATAGAGAAGAGACACGAAGAAAGGTTCAGAGATCTTATTTCCAACATAGACAACCAAGAAGTGTTCACTAAATGTGACATTGAAGTTTGGGAATGCAGAAACTGTGGACATATTGTTGTTGGAGAATCTGCCCCACTTGTTTGTCCAACCTGTGGAAAACCACAAGCATATTACCAGTTGGAAGCAGATAACTATTGATATTTTTAAAGCCGAATCTTTGGGTTCGGCTTTTGTTATAAATGTGTTGTCATATTTTTTTAGAATTTTCAGTTGAAAATATGACAAGTGTGGAATATAATGGTAATAGATGGTAGGAGGGGGAGAGTTAAATGGCAGGATTTGAATCAACAATAAGACTTAAAGAGCTTAGAAATGAAAGTAATTTAACTCAAGCACAATTAGCAAATTACTTGGAAGTGGATCAAAGTTTAATTACTAAAATTGAAAATGGTACAAGAGCATTAAACATTACTATGGTTGATAAAATATGTAGTTTGTTTGGATGTTCTGAGGATTATTTATTTGGAAATTCAAATGACTATATTCCGCTTAAATTTGCTTTTAGAGCAAATTTAATTAATGCGGAAGATTTACAGAGCATTGCGGCTGTAAATAGAATTGCAATGAATATAAAATATATGAATGAATTAATTGGAGTTGCACAGGATGAAGACTGAACAAAGGTTGAATTCTTTCGCATTAGAAACAAGAAAAATGTTTAATGAGGGTATAGATTCTCCTATAGACATTTTTGCTTTAGTTAATGGTTGGAAAGAAAAGAACATTACAATAGTAAAATATCCACTTTCAGAAAAAATTAGTGGCATGTGTACTGTTGCAGATGAAGACATAATAATCTGTATAAATTCAAACACTTCATATGGCAGACAAAGATTTACTTTAGCTCATGAACTTTATCATATACTTTATGAAAGCATAGATGGTAGAGTTATTTGTGACATGAATATGAGTGAAAATAAATCAGACTCAGAAAAAGAAGCGGATTTATTTGCTGGTTATTTATTAATGCCATATGATGCTTTATATCAATATTCAAAAAAGGTTAATGAATGGAACTTAGAAAGTGTTATAGAGGCAGAGCAATTTTTCCAAATTAGTCATTTAGCAATGCTTTATAGACTTGAAAAAGATGGTTATATTTCAAAGTTGGATTTTGAAACATATAAAGGTGTAAAAGTATCAGCTGAAGCTGCAAAACTTGGCTTTGGAAAGGAATTATATTTTACTGAACCAGAAGAAAAGAAATACTTTACTACTGGTGAATATGTTAGAAAGGTTGAAAAACTTTCTGAAATGGGAAGAATATCAGAAGGTAAAAGAGAAGAACTCCTCCTTGACGCCTACAGAGCTGATATTGTTTATAATCTTTATGAGGAGGAAGGCAATATGAATGACTGAAGAATTATTTTTTGATACAGATTGCCTTTCCTCGTTTTTGTGGATAAACAATACAAATATCATAGAGGCTCTGTATGGAGGAAGTGTTATTTTACCTGAACCTGTTTACCAAGAATTGTCTAATCCATCAATACCACATTTAAAGCAACGAACAGATGAATTAATAAATAGAGAAGTTGCAAAAGTTCAAGATATAGAAGTGGGATCAGATGAATATAAGCTGTACAAGTCGTTGGTTAATGGTAATGAAAATTACAAACAAATAGGCCGTGGAGAAGCGGCAGGAATTGCTTTAGCAAAAACTTATAACGGTATACTGGCTAGTAACAATTATAAAGATATTTCATATTACATAACAAAATATAATCTTAAACATGTAGATACAGGCTCAATACTTAAAGAAGCCCTAGAGAAGAAAATTATTACAGAAGACGATGGAAATATAATATGGGATAAAATGTTAAAGAAAAACAGAAAACTCCCAGAAAAGACTTTTTCCGAATATTTAAAAAGAGAATAATTTTGAAATTTTAAGCCGAATCTTATGATTCGGCTTTTTTGTTATAGTCTCTTCAAATCATCAGTAGCAGGACCTTCTATTAGTTCACCTTTTTCAGTGAAGCGGGAACCGTGGCATGGACAGTCCCAGGTGTGTTCTTGTTTGTTGTATTTGAGAGCACAGCCAAGGTGAGGACATCTTGGGGTTGTTGGGGTTAGAAGGTTTACGGTGGTTTCTGCGGCGTTTATTAAGAGTTGAGGTCTAAGGATTGTTCTTTGTGGTGTGAACACTTTTTCGTATGGGTTTCGTTTGTCTGTTATTAAGTCAGCAAGGAGGGAGGCGGCAACCATGGAGGTTGTCATGCCCCATTTGTTGAAGCCTGTTGCTACGTAGATGTTCTCAAGGCTAGGGCTGTACTGTCCAATGTATGGAATACCGTCAAGGGTCATGCAGTCCTGGGTTGCCCAGTGGTACTGTTCAACGGCTTTAGGGTAGTATGCTTGGGTGAATTGACGGAGGAAGTCCCACCCGCCACCCTTTTTGCCGGTGCGGTGAGTGCCGCCACCTATGAGGAGAAGGTCTTTGTAGGTTCTGAAGGAGAGACCTTTTTGTGAGCCGTCAATGTACATGGCAGGAAGGCGGTCTGCGTTTTTTACGGCAATGACGTATGAACGTTCTTGGTAGAGCTTTAGGAAGTAGTTGCCGTGTTTGTTTATGAAAGGGAAGTGCGTTGCAACAATTATCTTGTTTGCATGAATTTTGTTTGTTTCGGTGTATGCTGTTGTGCCGTTTATTTCTATTACTTTTGTGTTTTCATAGATGGTGAGCTTTTTTGTTATTTCTTTAATTAGGCTTAGTGGGTTTATCTGCGCTTGGTTGTTGAACCTTACAGCGCTAACCGCTTGTATTGGGAGTTCTGTTGGCTTTGCAATTTCAGCGTTTGCATTTATGTGGCTAAGAGTTGCCATTTCCCTGAATACAGTTTGCGAGTCAGTAATTGAATACACATAGTTGTCCTTTTCTTCAAGGTCTATGTTATTCATTTGTTTGTATTTCTTTAGGGCAAGCTCGTTTGCCTGGTAGTAGAGCTTTGCAGTTTGCAGGTCGAATTCACTTTCTATCTTGTTGTATATGAACCCGTGCTGCGATGTAACCTTGGCCGTAGTGTACGCGGTAACACCATGTGCAATCTTGTCTGCCTCAACTACAACTGTATCTATACCTCTTTGTTCAAGTTCCCATGCACAAAGGAGTCCTGCAATACCACCACCAATTACAAGTACGTCAGTATTTATGTCTTCTTTTAGTTCGTCATAGTGCTTGAGTTTTTCTGTATCCTGCCAAACTGATTTCATACTATTCCTCCAAAATTTCGTTACTAATATTGTTTTATATACCAAGAGAAAATATTCATTTAATATGGTAGTATATTTAAGTAATTATTTTTTGGAGGAGATATCATGAACAATCATTAGTGGCTTATAGGCTTTGGAAAGAAACCATTGTTTGACAAATTCTACATGGAGCAAATTGAACTTCTTAAAACTCTTGACTAAGAAAAGGGCGGGATTTACCCGCTTTTTTTGTTACATAATTTTAACTATGTATTATTTTAATTCTGTTATATAATAAGAGTGTAATTTTTTTTTGTTGGAGGGCTTATGAAAAAGATACTCGGACTTTGGCCAGCATTGGTCGTATTACTTGTAAACTGTTTCTTCTTTTTCTTCCTTTTATGTGTTCCAATAAATCTACATGATGAAGGCTTTTGGATGTTCCTTATTGCAACAACATTCTTCTCAATCCTTGGTTGTAGATTAGTACGTGGAATTCACGACTTTGGTAATTTAATTATTACTAAAAAGGTTGGCTCAAAAGGTAGAACTAGAGACTTCTCTGAGTTTAGGTTCAACATTAAAGCATACATTGTACCTGTTGTACTTTTTGTTTTAATGGTTGGCATTGGAATCTTCTCTGACTCAATGTTCCACGCAAAGAGTTATGCAAGCATTTTACCTGTTGCAGAAACAGAGTTTGCAAAAGACATTCCTGAGTCAATGGGAACAGACTCAATTGCTCTTATGGACACAGCATCTGCAAAGAAGCTTGGTGACAGAGAAATTGGTACACTTTCTAAGGTTGTTTCTCAGTATGATGTTTCTGATGACTATGCTCAAATTGACTACAAGGGCAAGCCTATTAAGGTTGCGGCACTTGACTATGCTGACTTCTTTAAATGGATAAACAACAGATCAAACGGTGTGTGTGGTTACGTTACTGTTGACCCTGTATCCATGTCAGCATCATATGTTGAATCTAAAGGTATGAAGTATGTGCCATCAGGCTACATTTTTGACGATGCATACAGACATATCTGGCTCAGGTACCCAACAACATTGTTTGGTAACCTTCATTTTGAAATAGATGAAAACGGTGCACCTTACTATGTTGCATCTGTATACTCTCGTACCATTGGCATTTTTGGTGGTGAAACTGTCAGTGGTTGTATTGTAATGGACCCTGTTACAGGTGAAACAACAAAGTACAGTGTTAAGGACACTCCAAAGTGGGTTGACATTGTATTTGACGGAACACTTCTTTGTCAGCAGTACAA
>DCGS01000006.1:6148-7142 GCA_002314645.1 Ruminococcaceae bacterium UBA1772 | reverse complement strand
TTCTGTCCAAAAGCCATAACCAAAACATGGCATCCTCCAAGCCCCAAAGCATATATTCTTTTGAACGGCGGTATCTTTTAAGCACTTTCTTTTCTTCTCTTCTTCTAACATACTCTGGATCTTTTTCCCTTGTTGTGTAATACACACCAAAAAATATAAATGATGTGACAAAGGTTTGACCGTCAACATTGCCATACACCTCAAACGTATTGCCTGTTTTTGTGTCATTTAATACCCGTGCATCATAGCTGTTGCTGCTACGCTCGGCTCCCAATCGTTCTCCAAGAACTCTTGAAAGTCTGCTTCGTAGGTTTTCATCAATTTTCTTGCTTCCGTTTCTGTATAGTTGTTGTTCTTCATAAGGAAGTCTTTGACTTTCTTCTTGTAATCTTCTAAATTCATCTGTTCTAACATTACTTATTTCACCTTTCTTGTCGGAAAGAGAATACTTAGTATCAGCATCTGAGCTCTGTTCCGAGTTCTGCTCCACGCTTTGATTTGTGTTTTGGTTTATTTCTTGTGACAAGTTCTGCTTATAAGCCTTCTCAAAAGCCTTCTTTACCCTTTCAAGCTCTCTTGCTTCAATGATATGAAAAATAACATTTAAAATCCCCCTTCGCAATTTTATCTTAACACATGCTCTGTCCATAAAAACGGACAGCAGTTTGCACTTTAAAAAAGAAAAAATATAGGGTAAAATGTAAAAGGGTGATGTTATGAAGATTATTGTTTGTATTGATGAAAACGAAGGCATGATGTTCAACGAAAGACGTCAGACAAAAGACTCTGAAGTTGTCTCAGATATTATAGACAACCTTGAGGGAAACACTCTTTATGTTTCTGAATATTCAGCTCCTCTTTTTTCAGATTATGAATATGAACTTTCAGAAGACTTCAGCGAAGCTTCAGCAGACGACTTCTGCTTTGTTGAAGACATAGACATTACAGACATAGTTGAAGAAACTTCAACATTCATTCTTTATAAATGGAATAC
>DCGS01000006.1:0-5981 GCA_002314645.1 Ruminococcaceae bacterium UBA1772 | reverse complement strand
AATTTAATTATTTCACTCCTTGTCATTTTATCTTTTCTTCTTTCTGGATGTAAATCCCTAGAAGACATTGCATATGACATAGTAGATGACAATGAGGATACTGTTTCGTCTACTGCTTCTTCTACTGTTTCATCTACTGTTGCTGATATTGAAACCTCGGTTGAATTTGTTGATGGGACAGGCACTACTGTTTCTTCCAATTCAGTTTCTACTAAAATTACTATTCCAGCTTACAGTGGAAAAATATATTACAAGATAAGTGCAAATCCTTCTTTTAAGGATTCTGAAATGACTACTAAGACTTTTGAAAGATACAGTAGTCTTGACTCACTTGGAAGATGCGGTGTTGCATATGCTTGCCTTGGTAAAGAAACTATGCCACCAAGGGGTGACAAGCGTGGTGACATTTCAGCGGTTCATCCTTCTGGCTGGGTTCAACGACCATATGATTTCATAGACAACGGTCACCTTTATGACAGATGCCATATGATTGCATGGATGCTGTCTGACGAGGATGATAACGAAAAAAATCTTATTACAGGAACCCGCTACTTTGACTCTGAGGGAATGCTCCCATTTGAGAACCTAGTTGGAGACTACATAAAAGAAACTGGAAACCACGTTCTATACCGTGTAACGCCAGACTTTAGAGGAAGCAACTTAGTTTGTAACGGTGTTCAAATGGAAGCAAAGTCAGTTGAAGATAACGGCGCTGGCGTTTGTTTCAACGTTTACGTCTACAACGTGCAGCCAAACGTTACCATAGACTACAAGACAGGTAACAATTGGCTTACAAGTGGAAAGACAACGACTACAACTAGAAAAACAACTACTAAAGTTGTTTCAACAACTAAGGTGGTTACAACGAAGGCAGTTTCAACTACTAAGGCGGTTTCAACAACAAAGAAGGCTGAGCCTAAAGGTGAACAGTATGTTTTAAATACATACAGAATGAAAATACACAAGCCTTATTGCGACTCAGTAAATGAAATGAATCCAAAGAATAGACAGAATTATACTGGAAATATTGAAGACCTTTTAAACAGCGGTTATTCAAAGTGTCATAATTGTTTTAGTTAAAAGATGCCCGACTTTTGTCGGGCATTGTCCTTTTTATAGGACCCGCAGTATGGTATAATAGGGACATAAAATTTTGGAGGGAACACATGAAATTCTTACACACAGCAGATCTTCACATAGGTAAGCGCCTACGAGATGTATCTTTCCTTGAAGACCAAATTGTAATCCTTGAAAATATTGCAAATATTGCAGTCGAAGAAAAGGTTGATGCCGTCCTTATTTCAGGCGACGTCTACCAGACATCTGCGCCTTCAGCAGAAGCTATGGCCCTTTTCAATACCTTTATTTCATCTTTAGTGGAAAAGGACATTAAGGTGTTTATCATTAGCGGAAACCATGACTCCGACACACGCATATCTTACTTCTCTTCTTTAATTAGAAAAGCTGGAGTATATGCCACTGAAGAGTTTGACGGTTCCTTGCAGCAGATAACCCTTTCAGACGAATATGGAGACATAGTAATTAGCCTTCTCCCTTTCATTAAGCCCTTAAGTGTAAGAAAATGTTTCCCTGATATTGAAATAGAAAGCCATAACGATGCAGTTAAATTCGTAATGGATCACTCTGAAATTAATTCTTCTGTTCGTAATGTTCTAGTTGCACACCAGTTCATTACAGGTGCTTCTGCAACTGGAGATGAAGAATGCTCAGTTGGTGGTCTTGACAACGTAGATGCCTCCCTGTTTTCTTCATTTGACTACGTTGCTCTTGGTCATATTCATGGACCACAGAAAATAGGTAGAGATGTTATTAGATACTCTGGTTCACCTCTTAAATACTCATTCTCTGAGGTAAACCACAAAAAGAGCGTGACTATTATTGACATGAAGGAAAAAGGTTCCGTCGAATATAAATTGGTTGATCTTGTTCCACTTCGTGACATGAGAGAAGTTAAAGGCACATTTGATGAAGTTATGATGATGCCTTTTTCAGAGGACTACGTTCGTGTGACCATTACAGACGAAGTTGTTCCAGTTGACGCTCCACTTAGAATTTCAAATGTATTTCCAAACCTTATGCAGTTCCTTGTTGAAAACTCAAAGACAACCGAGGACATTGAATTTAAACTAAGTGAGGACGTAAACAAGAGTCTTACAGAGCTCTTTAAAGACTTCTACACCCAGCAAAATGGTGGTGTTGAGCCAACTATGGCTCATATTGAAATAATTGAAAAAATAAGCAAGGAATTGGAGGATGACAATAATGAAACCACTTAAAATTACAATGTCTGCCTTCGGTCCTTACTCAACCGTTGCCACCGTAGACTTTGAAAAGGACATTGGTTCAGATGGCGTTTTTCTTGTAACAGGTGACACTGGTGCAGGCAAAACAACAATCTTTGATGCCATTTCCTTTGCTCTCTACGGAGACCCTTCAGGTGGAAAGGAAAGACGCGACTCAAAGTCTTTCCGTTCAGACTATGCTGCAGCAGCAACTGCAACATTCGTAGAATTCACCTTTTCTCACAAAGGTTCAACCTATGTTGTAAAAAGAAACCCTGAATACCCACGTGAAAAAAAATCAGGTAGTGGCGTAACAACAGAAAAAGCAAGTGCTGAAATTAAATGCCTTGAAACTGGAGAAATAATTGACGGACCAAAGGAAGTTACAGAAAAATGCTATGAACTCCTTGGCCTTACTCGTGAGCAGTTCTCTCAGACAGTAATGATTGCTCAGGGTGACTTTAGAAAAATCCTCACTGAAAAAAGTGAGGAAAGAAAACAGCTTTTCCAGAAGATTTTCAAGACCCAAATTTACGCAAATTTACAGTCTCGTCTCTATGCAATGAAAAAAGAGTGCGAAGAGAAGGATGACCGCATAAATGGCAACATTTTAAACGCTTTCTCAAGAATCATTGTAGAGCCAGAATTTCCTATAACTATGGAGTTTTTTGGTGAAGCAAAGTTCCTTGATAAGGTTATGGAAGAACTTTCTGAAATGACAAAAACCGAGTCTGTAAAGTATGGCGCCTTTACAAAGACCCTTGAAGGCATTGAAAAGAACGTAGATACGTTGAATACAGCCATTGCAAAGGGTGAAGAAACCAACAAAGAGCTCAAGTCTCTTGAGACTCTTAAAAAGACACTTTCTGACCTCTCTTCACAGAAAAAAGAAATGGACGAAAAGAAGAAAAAACTTGATGAATCCAAGAAGGTTCTCCCTATTCTTCCATTTGTAAAATCAGTTGAAAACATTTCATCTTTAGTTACAAAACTTGAAAAAGCAATTACTGATGAAACAGAAGACGAGGCCAAAGCAAAGACAAGCCTTTCATCCTTAAAGGATGCTCTAAAAAAAGCCAAGAAAGAATATGAAGCATATGACGAATTAAAGGCAAGAGTTTCTTCTCTTGAAAATGTACTAGAGCCTTTAAAGTCAAAAGAAAAGATTGAAAAAGATATAGCTTCAGAGAAAAAGGCTCTTGAAAAGGCGCTCATGAACAGCAAAGAAGCAGACGAAGAATACGGCAGAATTAAAGATGCTTTCTACATGAGCCAGTACGGTCTCATTGCAAAGGAACTTGAAGACAAGAAGCCTTGTCCTGTTTGTGGTTCTACCACTCACCCATCTCCTGCTGTTCTTCCAGAAGCGTCTGCTACACAAGAGGAACTAGATGCAGCAGATGAAAAGAGAAAAGAGTTTGAGGGAATTCTCCAAGCTGAAACTGAAAAGAATACAAAGCTTAAAGCTTCCCTTGAATCTATTGAAAAACAAATTTCCAGTTTAAAGCTTAAAAAGGATGCTTCTGCAGCCTCTGTAAAGGCTGAAATAGACGAATTAAACGCTCAAGCACTTTCTCTTAAAGATGCATATGAAAAGGCTCAAAACAACGAAAAGAAAGCATCTGAGCTTCTTTCTGGAATATCTGCACAACTTAAGAGCAACAAGGATTCTCTTAAAGAACAAAAAGAAGAGTTAAAAGCCGCTGAAACCGAACTTTCAAGTTCCCTTAAAGAACATGGATTTAAGTCCCTCGACGATTTAAATAAGGCAAATCTTTTAGAAGCTGAAAGGAATGCTCTTGAAAGGGAAATCAACAAGTTTAACGAGGACTTAAAATCTACAAAGGATCAGGTAAAGAGTCTTGAGGATAAAACAAAGGGACTTAAGGTCATTGACCTTGAAGACCTTAAGGAAAAACTCACAGAAGCAAAAGATGCTAAAAAAGCCATGGAAAAAGACAAGTCTGATATGAACAATAGACTTAACACAAACACTGGCATTCTTGAAGAACTTGAGAAATACAAAAAAGAGAAAGGCTCCATGTCCAAAAACTGGGCAATTATTAAAGAATTGTCTGATTTAGTTTCTGGCCAAAAGTCTGGAGCCGTTAAGCTCTCTTTTGAAACCTACGTTCAGCAGTACTACTTCCGTCAAGTCATTTCCGCTGCAAACAAGCGTCTTTTGACCCTTACTGGCGGAATGTTCACACTCCGCTGCAAGCAGACTGCAAAGAACATGCGCACACAAGCGGGCCTTGACCTTGACGTATACGACAAAAGTACAGGCCACTGGCGTGACGTCTCAACCCTCTCAGGCGGTGAATCATTCCTAGCCTCTCTTGCCTTAGCGCTCGGTCTTTCAGACGTTGTACAATCTGGCAGTGGTGGCATACGCCTTGACTCAATGTTCATTGATGAAGGCTTTGGCACCCTTGACGAGGACACCCTCCAAAAAGCAGTTTCACTGCTTGTAGACCTTGCTGACGGCAAGCGCCTCATTGGCGTCATTTCACACCGCCCAGAGCTTAAAGAGCGTATTGAAAAGCAAATAATAATTAAAAAGAAAATTACTGGATCTGAAATTAGTATTCAATAAAAAAAGAAACCATTAGAAGATTATGTCTTCTAATGGTTTTTCTTTATAGAGCTACTTTTGCTTGAACACTTTTTATGAGCCTATTAAATGAGTCCTCTCTTTTCTTTCATTTTTCTATGTATTTAATTGTTAGTAAAAAAATTATTTTATGTAGACTATTAACTTTATTTTGCCTTTCTTGGAAAGACCTTGTTCTTTGCCTACGGTCAAGCGTCCGTGACCTCTAATGGAAAGAATGTCATTTTCTTTGAGTTGTTGACCTTGAGCAAGTGTCATTCTACCGTTAAGGAACACTTTGCTCTGTTCAAAAAGTTCACTTGTAGTGGAACGTGAAAGGTTGAATGACTTTGAAATAATGGCGTCAGCACGAAGAGAAGGTACAAGAAGGAATTCCTCTTTAGGTTCACCTTGAATGAGTGTGGGAAGTTCCTCAACAATTTCTACGGTTACAGATGTGTGTTTAATTCTTGTTAGGTTCTCTTTTATGTAGTCTGCCATGTGATCAAGGCAAAGGACATAGCCTGTATTTTCATTTAGGATTATGTCCCCTAGAACATTCCTGTTTATACCAAGGTTCATGAGGGAACCTAAGAAGTCCCTGTGGGTTAAGTCGTCTGAGAACTTTTTGTTCTTTGGAGTTATTTTGAGAATTGAAATTGGATATTCTGCGTCGTATCCTAGCGTTTCTTCGTTGCCAATTCTAAGGATTGTTCTCTCGGCATCTTCATATCCACCAAAAAGTTCGAAAGGTACTATTACATTTCTTAGGTCTTTAAGGACCTCGTCTGTTTCACTAAGTCCTAAGAATTCAGAAAAGGCATACCTGCCCCCTTCATATTTACTTATTAAGTCTTTTACTTCAGATGCCAAGATATTCACCTCTAATCTTTTGGCACAACCTCCATTATGTCTCCTGGCTGACAGTCTAGTGCAACACAGATGTTAATGAGAGGATAGATGTTGATGTTCTCAGCCCTTTTCATCTTCGAAAGGAGAGACGGATTTACGTGAGCATACTCACACAAATCCTTTTGTTTTACTTTTTTATCAATAAGGAGCTTCCAAAGACCATCATATGAAAA